>NZ_JCBANG010000005.1:0-133329 GCF_059760905.1 Achromobacter sp. 1011811831 | reverse complement strand
GAGGTCGCCATCGGCGGCGAGCGTGCCGGACAGGGCCGCATCGCGGCCGGCCTTCAGTTGCGCCGCGCCCGCCGAAACCGTGGATCCGCTCGCGCGCAGGTCGCGCGTGGCGGTGATGTCGATGCCGCGTCCTTGCGTCTTGCTGGCCGCGCCCAGCAGCACGTCATTGCCCGCCAATCGCAGCGTGCCGCCGTAAGCCAGCGCACTGCCGTCCAGGCGCAGCTCGCGCGCCGCGTCGATGGACAGGCTGGCGTCGCTCAGGGCCGAGCCGGCCAGCGTCACGCCCTCGCCCGCACGTATCCCCATGGCCTGGCCCGATTGCAGGCGCGCGCCGGCAGTCGTGGACAGCTCGCCGCCGGCCTCGGCTTGCAGCGTGCGCGCGGCCGAGATCTGGCCGGGCAGCTGGACGTCGCGGCCGGCTTGCAGCGTCAGCGCGCCCTTGGCGGATACCAGGCCGACCGATTGCGTGCTGGTGGCGGTGTCGGTGCTTGCGCCTGCGCCCGAGCCGTTGCTCGTGCCTGCGCCGTTGCCGGCATTGCCGCCGGTGCTTCCGGTGTTGCCACCGTTATTGCCGCTGCCGTTACTTCCGTTATTGCCACCGGTGCCACCATTGTTGTTGCCGGTGCCGCCCGTATTGCCGTTGTTGTTGCCGCCTGTGCCGTTGTTGCCATTGCCCGAGCCGTTATCTGCCGCAGTACCCGCGCGCAGATTGCGCCCGGCCTGCACGCGCACATCCTGGTCGCCCATCACCAGCGAACCGCCCAGCGCCAGATCCTTGCCCGCCACCACGCGCAGCGCGTCCTGCGTCTGCAGGCTGCCGCGCGCGCTCACCGACACATCGCCGGCCGCATCCACCGTCAGTGCCTGGCCTGCGCTCACCGCGCCCGTGACCGCCGCGTCGCGGCCCGCCGTCAGGGCCACCGCGCCGGCGCCCTGCGCGCGGCCCTCGACCGCCACATCGCGGCCGGCGGCCACGCGCACATCGCGCGCCGCCTGCATCGTGCCGCTGGGCGTGATCTTGACGTCGCCCGCCGCGCTCACTTCCAGGTTGCCCGTCAAGGCGACCAGGTTGCCGCCCACGTTCACGCCCACGCCAGCCTCGGTGCCGACCAGGCGAATGCTATTGGCATACATGCCGCCCAGCGCCGCCGTGTCCAGCGCCACCGTCGGCGCCGGGCCTTCGCCCTGGCCCGCCGATACCGCGCCCGTCGCGTAGTCGACCTTGGCCGCGCCGGCCGTCACGTGCAGCTGGTCGGCCCAGATGCCCGCGTTGATCTCCAGCGTGCGCGCCATCAAATCCACGCGGCTCAGGTTCGCGCCGTTCAGGCCCGCGCCCTCCACGCGCAGCTTGCCGCCCGCCACATCAAAGCCGATGCCGCCGTCCGGCCCCACCATCGGCTTGCCGGTCGTGAGCGTGGCGCGGTCCGCGTTCAAAAAGCCGCAGCCGTTGCAGGTGATGCCCGCCGGGTTGGCGACGATGATGTTGGCGCGGTTGCCGGCCACTTCCATCGTGCCCATCAGCTGCGAGGGGTTGGGCGCGGTGACCTGGTTCAGGATGGTGGTGGCGCGCTGGTTGCCCAGCATCGGGTTGCCCGCGACCTGCCCGGCCAGCTGCGTCTGGCTGGCGCCGCCGCTGTTGTTCAGCACCACGCCGGACGGACCGACGTTGAACTGCGTGAACTTGTTGTTGGAGACTCCGCCGGCTGAGGGCGGCGCGATGTTGACCACCGGCACGCCGTTGCTCGTGCCCACGATCGGCCGCTGACCCGCAACGTTCTTGTCCACGCTGATCGGCAGCGTCTGCGCCAGCACGGGCGTCCAGATCTGGGTGTAGAGCACGAGCCAGACAATGGCGGAACGGAACTTGGACATGAGGCGACTCTCGGTAATCGTTTTGGATGGCTTGCGGCCACCCGCGAGGCATGCGGCCCGCGAGCGACGGCCCCGCCGCGCCAGGCCATCGACGCGGCCGCGGGCAAGCGGTCCGCGCCGGCTTGGCCGGCGGCGAGCAACAACAACGCAACTGATACAGCTGATACCGCTGACACTGAACGCGGCGCGGGCAGGCCCGGCCGCGCTTCACGCTAGAACTCGAACATCAGCGACGCGGCGAACACGGTGTGCTGCGTCTTCAGGCTTTCTGGTTTCTTGAGCGGCCAACCCAGCGACAGGTCGTAGCTGGCATTGACCGCATTGGCAACACCGGGCATGGCCACGCGGCCGCGCAGGCCGGCGACGGAACCGACCAGGGTGCGGCCGGACAGGAACTGGGCGGACTGCCCGCCGACCCGGCCCACGTCCAGTCCGACGTAAAGCTGCTGGCCCAGGTCGCCAAGATTCAGCGACAGGTCGTTGCGCAGGCTCCAGCCGTCCTCCGAAGCCAGCGTCATCTGGCCGTCGAAACCGCGCACCGCGTAGCGGTTGCCGATGGTGAAATAGTCGGACGGCACCACGGCCGTCCTGGCGTGCTGGATCTGCCAGTTGGCCTGATAGGCCAGCTGCTGGCCGGACAGCTTGAACGGCAGGTACAGCCCGGCGTTGGCCGTGAGGATGGTGCTGCGTCCGTTCCAGTCGGGATCGCCGTAGACGTAGCCGGACTGGTTGGACCATTGCGGCAAGGTGCCGCGCACGCCGCCGCCGATGTCCAGCGCGGCCTGGCCCACGTAGTGGCGATGCCCGTAGCTGAACTCGTAGCCGGTGACGTCGCGGCGCTGGACTTCGATGTCGATGTCGTTGATCGTGCTGTTGACCCGCTTGCGCAGCAGCTTGAACATCACGGTGCCCTTGTAGGTGCTGCCGCGATACGGCACCACGGACACGCCGATGTCCACCTGTTTGGTGGTGCCGGCATAGATGATGGGCTCGTCGAAACCCGCCACGGTCTGGCGATAGCGCGAGCGGCTGGCGCCGGCGAACAGCGTCCAGTAGCCGAAGGGAATGCTGTAGTTGACGGACCCGGCGCGCGTGGCGGCGTCGTCGCGCCCGAAGGCGGCGTTGCTGTTCCAAGAGACCGAGAACTGGTCGTACAGGAACAGCGGCGAATCCAGCGTCAGGCCGGCGTTGATCTGCTCCTTGCCGGTGGATTCCATGCCGGCGTTGTCGCCGCCGAGGTACGCGTGCCAGCGCTTGCCGGTGCCGGGCTTGATGACGATGTCGGAATCGCCCAGCTCGGGGCCCGGCGCCACGTCGATGGAGGCGTCGGCCTGGCTGCCCAGGCGGCGGATGTTCTCCAGGGCCTGGTCCAGGTCGCGCTGGTTCAGCTCGCCGCCCGGCCAGGTCGGCAAGGCGGTGCGCCACCAGCCGGCCGCGCCTTCGCTCTGCACCGCCGAGATGCGGCCCGGCACGTAGCGCAACGTCAGCGTGCCGGCGGCCAGCGATTGCTCGGGGACCAGCACGCGCGCGGTGACCCGGCCCTGGTCGATGAGCCGGGCGTGCAGGTGCTCTTGCAGGGTTTTGAGGCCCAGCCCGCCCACGCAGGGGCCGACGGCCGTGGCGGCCAGCTTGCGCAGGTCCGCCGGCGGCGCGGCGCCATCCCATGTGACTTCGCGCAGGACGAAGCAGGGGCTTTCCTGGGGAAACACCAGCGGCCCTTCGCCGGCGGCCGGCGCCTCGGGCGCGGACAGGACGTCGGGACGCTGCGCGGCGCGGGCGCGCTGCGCCTCCAATTCCTGTTCCTGGCGGCGCTGGATTTCGCTGGCACGGGCGGCGGCTTCGGCGGGCGTCTGCTGCGCGGCCGAGGGGGAAGCAAGGAACGCCATCAATGCAGCCGACAGCGCCACTCGACGGAAACCCTTATGCCGGAGGGTTTTCCGCCTGATATGACGGGTACGCATTTGTTTCTTATTGAAATAAAAACCGACTACGTTTTATTTGACGGAACTGTATTACTGAAACTTAAGGCCTGAATATGTCGAAAAATAAAAACTTTTGAATTAGTAATTGGCGACAATATCGGAAGTTGTATGTTTTTTTATCATTTCTTGCCAAGTTCGCATCCATTGGGTGGAAATTCGAATTGGTTACAACCTACCGGGAAGCGCGACCGAGTTCCATCGGACTAATCTCAAATTCAGCTAGGGAGAAACCCGAAGCAACGCCACGCTCCGGGACGGTCCATGACCCTGTGCCACAATCGCGCCCATGCCCATGGACAACCGCCTGCTCCCCTCCGCCCTGGCCGCCCAGGCCGCCGAACTTCCCGCCGCGTGGCAAGCCGCTTTCGCGGCGCGCGCCGTGGCTGACGCGCTGGCCGCCGTGACCGCTCATATAGAGCAGCGCCTGACCGCAGGCGCGGTGGTCTATCCGGCCACGCCGTTCCGCGCGCTGCACGGGCTGGCGCCGTCAGACGTGCGGGTGGTGATCCTGGGCCAGGATCCGTACCACGGCCCCGGACAGGCGCAAGGGCTGGCATTCTCGGTGCCGGACGACTGCAAGCGGCCGCCCAGCCTGCGCAACATCTTCAATGAGATCGCCCAGGAATTCCCCGGCGCCCCGGTGCCGGCCGGCAATGACCTGAGCCCCTGGGCCGACCAGGGCGTGCTGCTGCTGAATACGGCGCTGACCGTGGAGGACGGCCAGCCCGCCTCGCACGCCAAGCGCGGCTGGGAAACGGTGACGGACGCGCTGATCACGCTGGTGGCGCGCGACCCCTCGCCCAAGGCTTTCCTGCTGTGGGGCGCGCACGCCCAGGCCAAGCAGGCGTTGCTGCCCGGCAACAGCGGCCACCTGGTGCTGATGTCCAATCACCCCTCGCCGCTGTCGGCCCGCCGCCCGCCCGTGCCCTTCCTGGGCTGCGGCCATTTCGCGGCGACCAATCGCTGGCTGGTTGACCAAGGGAAAAACCCTATTGATTGGGCACTGGACAAAAAAATAATTCCCAGGCAAGGCGAATTCGGGTTATGATCGCCGCACTGCACAAAACGAGTTCGGCATCTACCGCGTTGATTTAGCGGATTTTTTTGCAGTCTGCCGGGCAGCCTCTCGCCCTGGCCCATGCCGAACATCATCGATTCCTGACCTCCTTTCCTTTCGCCCTGCGTTCCCGGCAGTTACATGGAACGCGTCACGCGCACGGTTGATTCGGTCGGCACGATGCTCCATCAACCGTCGCCCGGATCGCCGCCCCTACCTTCGGCCCGACCTGGCAATGCGCCGCTTTGACCGCGGCAAGGGAAAGTTATGTCTTTCGAAAACCTCGGCCTCGCGCCTGCCCTGTTGTCCGCCGTGCAAGACGCCGGCTTCAGCACCCCCACCGCCGTGCAGGCCGCCGCCATTCCCCAGGCCCTGGCCGGCCATGACCTGATGGTGTCCTCGCAGACGGGCAGCGGCAAGACCGCCGCCTTCATGCTGCCGGCGCTGCACCGCATCGCCCAGATGCCCGCCAACAAGGGCGTCGGCGTGCAAGTGCTGGTGCTGACCCCGACCCGCGAGCTGGCCTTGCAGGTCACCGACGCCACCGCCACCTACGGCCGCAAGCTGGCCGACCTGCGCACCGCCACGGTCGTGGGCGGCATGCCTTACGGCGCGCAGCTGAAGGCGCTGTCGCGCCGCGTGGACGTGCTGGTCGCCACCCCCGGCCGCCTGATCGATCACCTGAATGCCGGCCGCGTCAAGCTGAATACCGTGCACACGCTGGTGCTGGACGAAGCCGACCGCATGCTGGACATGGGCTTCATCGAGGACATCGAGACCATCATCGGCCGCCTGCCGGAAAGCCGCCAGACGCTGCTGTTCTCGGCCACGCTGGACGGCACCGTGGCCAAGCTGGCCGCCCGCATGATGCGCGAACCGCAGCGCATCGAGATCGCCGGCGCCAAGGAAAAGCACACCAACATCACGCAAAGCCTGCTGTACGCGGACGACGCCAGCCACAAGATGCAACTGCTGGACCACGTGCTGCGCGACGCCTCGCTGGATCAGGCCATCGTCTTCACGTCGACCAAGCGCGGCGCCGACGATCTGGCCGACCGCCTGGCCGACCAGGGCTTTGCCGCCGCCGCCCTGCACGGCGACATGAACCAGCGCCAGCGCACCCGCACCCTGACGCAACTGCAGCGCGGCCAGCTGCGCATCCTGGTGGCCACCGACGTGGCCGCCCGCGGCATCGACGTGCAAGGCATCAGCCACGCCGTGAACTTCGACCTGCCGATGCAGGCCGAGGACTACGTGCACCGCATCGGCCGCACCGGCCGCGCCGGCCGCAACGGCCTGGCCTACACGCTGGCTACGCACTCCGAGCGCCACAAGGTTCGCCGCATCGAGCACTACATCGGCCAGTCGATCACGCCCGAAGTCATCGCCGGCCTGGAACCCCAGCGCACGCCGCGTCCGTCCACCGGCGGCCCGCGCGGCGGCAAGCCCTTCGGCAAGCGCCCCGGCGGCGGCTACCAGGGCAACCGCGAAGGCGGTTACCGTGGCGACCGCGAAGCGCGTCCGTCGCGCCCGTTCGGCGACCGTCCTGCTTTCGGCGACCGTCCGCAACGTGAAGGCGGCTTCCGCGCCGAGCGTTCGTTCGGCGACCGCCCGCAGCGCGAAGGCGGCTTCCATGGCAAGCCCTCGTTCGGCGACCGTCCGCAACGCGAAGGCGGTTTCCGCGCCGAGCGCTCGTTCGGCGATCGCCCGCAACGCGAAGGCGGCTTCCGTGGCGGCGACCGCCCCTACGGCGACCGTCCGCAGCGCGAAGGCGGTTTCCAGGGCAAGCCCTCGTTCGGCGACCGTCCGCAACGCGAAGGCGGCTTCCGTGGCGGCGAACGCTCCTACGGCGACCGTCCCAGCTTCGGCGACCGCGCCCAGCGCGATCCGCGTCCGTTCAACGAGCGCGGCCCGCGTGAAGGCGGTTTCCGTGGCGGCGACCGCCCCAGCTTCAATGACCGCGCCAGCTTCGGCGACCGTCCGCAGCGCGAAGGCGGTTTCCACGGCAAGCCCTCGTTCGACAAGCGCGACGGCGGCAAGCGTTTCAGCAAGCCGGCAGGCGCGCGCCGCGGCTAAGCCCCGCTCGCGGGCGCGGCGCGAGCCGCGCCTCGCCAGCTGAAAAACACCCCAGGCATCGGATGCTTTCCGACGGCTGGGGTGTTTTGCTTTGGGAGGCTGAATCCGCCGGCGCGCCGGCGACGCATGGCGCGATGCCGGCTATGCGCCGCCCGCGCCCAACAGCATGCTGATCTTGCGGGCCACGCTTTGCACCAGGGGAATGATCTCGTGCATGCGCGCCTCGTCGGTGTAGGCGTCCGTGCTGGTCACGCTGATCGAGGCGACGATGGCGCCGCTGGCATCGCGCACGGGCGTGCCCACGCAGCGGATGCCGTCGACGTTTTCAGCCAGGTCGAAGGTGTAGCCCTTGGCCGCATAGACCGCCATCGCGGCCAGCCATTCATCCAGCGGCAGGCGTCCGCCCATGCCCTTGGCGGCTTCCTGTTCATAACGCTGTTTCCACGCGGCGGGCCCCTGGTCCAGGATCAGCGCCTTGCCCACGCTGGTGCTGCATACGGGCTTGCGGCCGCCAATGCGCGTGTTGACCTCGATGGGCCGCTGGCCGCCGATCTTGTCGAGATAGATGATGCCTTCATCTTCATCCAGCGCGGCCAGGTGCACGGTGTCCTGCGTCTGGGCGGCCAGCTCTTCGAGCAAGGGCCGCGCCGTCGTGGTGATGGCGGAGTCGCGGTAGGCCATGAAACCCAGCTCGACCAGCCGGCTGCCCAGTCGATAGCCCTTGCGCGGCTCGAAGCGCAGATAGCGTATCTGCACCAGCGCCGAGGCCAGCCGGTGGGTGGTGCTGAAGGCGATACCGGTCCGGTCGGAGATGTCCTGCACGCTGCGGCAGCCTTCGGCCACCGCGCTGACCACGTCGAGTCCTCGGAACAGGGTCTGGCTGGCAAGCGGCTTGGCTGTCTTGGCGGCCTTTTCGGCCTTGACGGTCTTGTCGACGGATTCTTCGGTCATGTGCTGAGCAGAGGGTGACGGAACGTGAGGCATCGACGGCCAGCGGCGCCGGCGGCGCCGATGCGACACGCGTCCTGCGCGTCACGTATCCAGCGGTTGCCCGGTACGGTCTTTGGTGAAGCCGACCGCGATCAGCGACACCGCGGCGCAAAGGACGATGAAGACCGCCACCGGGACATAGCTGCCATCATAGCGGGCCAGCAGGGCGGTGGCGATCAGCGGCATCGGCCCGCCGACCAGCGCCGCGCCCACCTGATAGCCGAGCGAAACGCCGGTATAGCGCACGTTCGGCGGAAAGCTCTCGGCGAAGAACGTGCCCAGCACGGAGCCGTAGGTGGACCAGATGATGGAAAAACCCAGCACCACGGCGGCCGTCGCGATCAGCGCGGAACCCTGGTTGAGCAGCCAGAAATACGGCAGCGCGTAGATGGCGATCGCCACCGTGCCCCACGCGAACACCTTCTTGCGGCCAATGCGGTCCGACAAGGCGCCGAAGTACAGCATCACCGGCACGGCGATCAGCGCGGCGACCAGCACCACGTTCAGCGCCTGGACGCGCGGATAGCCCAGGCCCACCAGATACGAGATCGTGAAGGTGGCGAAGAGGAAGAAGGTGCTGGTCTCGACGAACTTGGCGCCGATGGCGATCAGCACGGCGCGCCAATGCCGGGTCAGCGTCTCCACCAGCGGCATCTTGCGCTCCCCGGCATTCTTGGGATTGTCCCGGGCTTCGGCGGCCACCTTGCGGAAGGACGGCGTTTCCTCGACCTTGTTGCGGATCCACATGCCGATCAGCACCAGCACGATGGACAGCACGAACGGAATGCGCCAGCCGTAGGACAGGAAGGCTTCCTCCGAGAACAGCGCGCTCAGGCCCGAGGTGGCGAAGTTGCCCAGCGCCAGGCCGAACAAGGCCCCGGTCTGGGGCACCGCGCCAAAGAAGCCGCGCTTGTGCGCCGGCGAATACTCCACGGCCAGCAACACGCCGCCGCCCCATTCGCCGCCCAGCGCGAGTCCCTGCAGCAGGCGCAGCAGGGTCAGCAGGATGGGCGACCAGATGCCGATGCTGGCATAGGTCGGCGTCAGGCCGATGAGCACCGTGGACAGACCCATGATGGACAGCGTGATCACCAGCGTCTTCTTGCGGCCGACGCGGTCGCCTACATGCGCGAACACGATGCCCCCGATGGGACGGATCAGGAACGCCAGCGCGAACGAGGCCAGCGCCAGCAGCTGGCTGGTGACCGGATCGCTCGACGGAAAGAACAGCTTGCCGAAGACGATGGACGACATGGTCCCGTAGAGGAAGTAGTCATACCACTCGATGGTGCTGCCGACCGCGCTGCCGAACAGCGCGCGCCGGCGGTCGGCCTCGCTGACCGTGGCGGGTTCCGGACGGGCGTGACTGCCCGCCGGCCTGTTGCCCATGGCCGGGCCCGATTGTCTTGTCGACATGAAGTACCTTGCTTGTCTCGTTGATATTCAAATTGTGGGCATCCGCGCGGCGGCCGGAACCGGCGCGCGGATGCCAGGCGATGCCTGGCGGATCAGGCGCGCTGCTTGAGGATGTCCAGCGCCACGTCGACGATCATGTCTTCCTGGCCGCCCACCATGCGGCGCTTGCCCAGCTCGACCAGGATGTCCACGGTCTTGAGCTGGTACTTGGCCGCCGCCGCCTCGGCATGGCGCAGGAACGAGCTGTATACGCCCGCATAGCCCAGCGCCAGCGTCTCGCGGTCCACCCGCACCGGACGGTCCTGCAGCGGACGGACGATGTCGTCGGCCGCGTCCATGAGCTTGTAGAGATCGGTGCCGTGGTTCCAGCCCAAGCGGTCGATGGCGGCGATGAAGGCTTCCAGCGGCGCGTTGCCCGCGCCCGCGCCCATGCCGGCCAGGCTCGCGTCCACGCGGTCGCAGCCTTCCTCGACCGCGACGATGGAATTGGCCACGCCCAGGCTCAGGTTGTGATGCGCGTGCATACCGGTCTGCGTGTCGGGCTTGAGCACATCCTTGAAGGCGCGGAAGCGGTCCCGCACATCCTGCATGCCGAGCGCGCCGCCGGAGTCCACCACGTAGCAGCAGGTGGCGCCGTAACTTTCCATGAGCTTGGCTTGCCGCGCCAGCGCCCGCGGTTCGGTCATGTGGCTCATCATCAGGAAGCCGACGGCCTCCATGCCCAGATGGCGGGCGTACTCGATGTGCTGGCGCGAGACGTCGGCCTCGGTGCAATGCGTGGCCACGCGCACCACGCGCACGCCGGCGTCATAGGCGTTCTTCAGGTCGTGCACGGTGCCGATGCCGGGCAGCAACAGCGTGGCGATCCTGGCGTGCCTGACCTCGCTGGCCACGGCCTCGATCCATTCCAGGTCGGTGTGCGCGCCGAAGCCGTAGTTGAAGCTGGAGCCCTGCAGGCCGTCGCCGTGCGCGACCTCGATGGAATCGACCTTGGCCTCGTCGAGCGCCCGGGCGATGCGCCGGGCCTGTTCAACGCTGTACTGGTGGCGGATGGCGTGGCTGCCGTCGCGCAGCGTCACGTCGGAGATGTAGATTTTCTTGGCTTGATTCATCGTGTGTCACCGCCCTCAAACAAGCGCCGAGGCCGCCAGCATGCGCCGGGCCATGTGTTCCGCGGTGCGCAAGCCCGCGCTGGTCATGATGTCCAGGTTGCCCGCGTAGGCGGGCAGGTAATGGGCCGCGCCCTCGACTTCCAGGAAGATCGAGGTCTTCAGCCCGGTGAGCGCCTCGCCCACGCCGGGCAGGCGCACGGGCGTGTCGATGCGGTCGAACTGCACCTTCTGCTTCATGCGATAGCCGGGCACGTAGGCCTGCACGGCGGCGGCCATGTCCTCGACCGAGCGCGCGATGGCGTCCTCGTCGGCCAGTTCGCTCAGCGTGTAGACGGTGTCGCGCATGATCAGCGGCGGCTCGGCCGGATTGAGCACGATGATGGCCTTGCCGCGCGTGGCGCCGCCCACCGCCTCGATGGCCTTGGACGTCGTTTCGGTGAACTCGTCGATATTGGCGCGCGTGCCGGGGCCCGCGCTCTTGCTGGAGATCGACGCCACGATTTCACCGTAGTGCACCTTGGCCACGCGCGATACGGCCGCGACCATCGGGATCGTGGCCTGGCCGCCGCAGGTCACCATGTTCACGTTCAAGGCGTCCAGGTGGTCCTCGCCGTTGACCACGGGAATGCAGTACGGGCCGATGGCGGCCGGCGTCAGGTCGACCATGCGGATGCCGGGCTTGAGCGCGCGCAGGAATGCGTCGTTCTTCACGTGGGCGCCGGCACTGGTGGCATCGAACACGAAGTCGATGTCCTGGAAGACCGGCAAGCGCGCCAGGCCTTCGACCCCTTCATGCGTGGTGGCCACGCCCAGGCGCGCCGCGCGGGCCAGGCCGTCCGATTGCGGGTCGATGCCGACCATCGCCCCCATTTCGATGTGCTGGCCATGGCGCAGGATCTTGATCATCAAGTCCGTGCCGATGTTGCCGCTGCCGATGATGGCAGCCTTGAGTTTGCGTTGGGCTGTAGACACTTGGCTCCTTCCTTTCTCCGAACACCGTCGTGCGTTTCCTTATGGGCCGGAGTGTAGGTAGGTTTTTTTAAATTATCAATATATAAGTATTGATCTCATATAGTGAGTATTTAGAGAAACCGTCGCAGGACGACCTGATCGTTCCCCTGGCAGTCCTGCCAGTACGGGCGCATGCCGCCCCCGGCTAAAATTCCCGGATTCCTCACATGGCCGCTACATGCAACGCCCCGCTCCCGCCAATCTCCCGCCCCTGGATCCCGCCTCCCTCGAACACAGCGCCGCCGCCGCGGATCATCTGCGCGCGACCATCCGGGCCGCTTCCGGCTGGCTGCCGTTCGACCACTGGATGGCGGAAGCGCTGTACGCGCCGGGGCTGGGCTACTACGCGGCCGGCAACGTCAAGCTGGCCGACCCGGCCGACGCCGCCGCGCTGCCGGCGGGCGACTTCGTCACCGCGCCGCAGCTCACGCCGCTGTTCGCGCGCACGCTGGCGCGCCAGGCCGCCGACGTGCTGGCGCAGACCGGCACGTCCGCCGTGCTGGAATTCGGCGCCGGCACCGGCGCGCTGGCTGAAGGCGTGCTGCGCGAGCTGGACGCGCTGGGCCAGACGCACGCCGAATACCTGATCCTGGAAGTGTCGGCCGACCTGCGCGCGGTCCAGGCAGAACGGCTGGCGCCCTTCGGTGCGCGCGTGCGCTGGCTGGACGCGCTGCCGACGTCCTTCTCGGGCTGCGTGCTGGCCAACGAGGTGCTGGACGCCATGCCGGTGTCGCTGTTCCGCTGGAGCGAGGACGCAATGCCGCTCGAACGCGGCGTGGCCTTGGGCGCGCACGGCGAATTCGTCTGGGAAGACCGCCCCGCCAGCCCCGCGCTGGCGGCCGCGCTGGCCGAACGCATGCCGGCCCTGCCCGGCTACGTCTCCGAGATCAATCTGCAGGCCGAGGCCTGGATCGGCGCGATGGGCGGCTGGCTGGAACGCGGCGCGGCGCTGCTGATCGACTACGGCTTTCCGCGCAGCGAGTACTACCATCCGCAGCGCGCGGGCGGCACGCTGATGTGCCATCTGCGGCACCACGCGCATGGCGATCCCTTCACCGCGCCGGGCCTGCAGGACATCACCGCCCACGTGGACTTCACGGCCATGGCCGACGCCGCGCAGGCGGCGGGGATGCAGGTGCTGGGCTATACCTCGCAGGCGCGCTTCCTGATGAACGCCGGCCTGATGGAGCTGCTGGCGCAGCTCGACCCCTCGGATGCGGCCGCCTATGCGCGCGCCGTCGCGCCGGTGCAGAAGCTGCTGTCGGAAGCCGAGATGGGCGAGCTGTTCAAGGTGCTGGCGGTGGGCCGTGGCATTACCGCGCCGCTGCGCGGCTTCGCGCGCGGCGACCGGCTCGGCAAGCTCTGAACCTGGGCGGCAACCCTGGAGAAGCCGCGCGCCAGGCGGCTGCGCGGCGGCTTGATGGCGCGTCCCGATCGTGAAGACGCCTCCCCGCCTTGAAGACGCCTACCGGCCTTGGTTCGCCGGCGACGCCAGCGCTTCCAGGCTCGCCAGCCGGGCCTGCCTGACCCCATCCTTGATGCGTGCCGGATCGCCCGCGCAGGCGCGCGCGATGGCGCCGGCGTCCACGCCGCGCGCCGCGTCCACGCGAGCCTGCCATGCGGCTTCGTCAACGGTCCGCAGCACGGCGGCCGCCTGAATCAGATCCATGAAGCGTTCGGGCTTGCGCAGCGCGTCGGCGCGCTCGATCAGCGCCAGCTGCGCATACGCGCCGTCCTGTTGGTCCACCGCCTCCAGGCCGGACAGCATCTCCGGCAGCAGGCGCGCGCAATCATTGCATTCGGTGGGCACCCGCAGGCGCCGGCCCAGGGCTTCGCGCTCGGGCGTCAGCCGGCACATCAGCGCATAGCGCGACGCCAGCGGCAGGCCCAGCGCGGCGGCCCGGTCCACGTCCACGCCCACGATCGTCGGCTCCCGCAATTCCGGCATCACCCGCGCCAGCGCGCCGGACTGGTGCAACACGTCCAGCATGCGCGACGGCTTGGCGGTCATGAGGCCGCGCGACAGTTCCTTCCACACGCGCTCGGCCACCAGCGCGTCGGCCTCGCCGGCCTCGACCATGCGGCGGCACAGCGCCAGCGTCTCGGGCGCGATGCTGAAATCGGCGAAGCGCGCCGCGAAGCGGCCCAGCCGCAGGATGCGCACGGGGTCTTCCTCGAAGGCCTCGCCCACGTGGCGGAACACGCGCGCGCGCAGGTCGGCCTGGCCGCCCAGCGGGTCGACCAGCTCGCCATCGGGCTTGCGCGCGATGGCGTTGACGGTAAGGTCGCGACGGCGCAGATCGTCTTCCAGCGTCACGTCGACGCCGGTATGGAAGGTGAAGCCCTTGTAGCCGTGGCCGGACTTGCGCTCGGTGCGGGCGAGCGCGTATTCCTCTTTGGTGCGCGGATGCAGGAACACCGGGAAATCGCCGCCCACGGGCATGAAGCCCCGGCGCGCCATGTCCTCGGGCGTGGCGCCGACCACGACCCAGTCCTGGTCGCCGGCCGGCAGGCCCAGCAGGGCGTCGCGCACCGCGCCGCCCACGATATAGACCTGCAGGCCCTGGGTTGCGGGGTCCTGCGTCATGGCAGCGTGGTGCTTTCGGCGCCCAGGGGCACGACCTTGCCCAGCCGCTCTTTCAGGGATTGGGGCTGGCCGCTGAACATGGCCGCGTAATAGACGGAGTTCGACATCACGTTCTTGACGTAGGTGCGCGTCTCGTTGAACGGGATGGTCTCGGCGAAGATCGCGCCCTCGACCGGATGCGTGAAGGTGGAACGCCAATTGTGCGGCCGCCTCGGGCCGGCGTTATAGCCGGCGCTGGCCAGCATCTGCGAGCCGTCCAGGTCGCGCAGCACCATGTTCAGGTAGTTGGTGCCCAGTTCGGTGTTGGTGTCGAAGTCGTTGACGCTGCCGGGCGTGAAATCGGTCATGCCGATCTTGCCCGCGACCCATTTGGCGGTGGCCGGCATCAGCTGCATCAGGCCCGAGGCGCCCACATGCGAGCGCGCGTCCATGATGAAGCGCGATTCCTGGCGGATCAGGCCGTAGACCCAGGCCGGGTCCAGCGCGATGGCGTTGGCCTTGGCCGTGACTCGGCCCTCGAAGGGCGCGATGAAGCGCTGGCTGAAATCGAATTCCTTCTCGGTGCGGTCCGAGGTGTTGACCACGCGGTCGTAGATGTTCTCGGCGCGCGCCAGCTCGGCGGCCGCCATCAGCTGGCGGTCGCTCATGCCGCGCAGCGCGAAGTTCCATTCGGGCACGGCCTCGGCGCGCCAGCCCAGCCGGAACAGCTGCACGGCGCGGCGCAGGCCGGGATTGGCGCGGGCCTCGGCGATCTCGGCATCGGAAATCGGCGCGGGACGCGGCGGCACCGTAATGCGGCGGCCCAGTTCCTCGGCGGCCAGCTGGCCGTAGAAATCGAAGCGGTCGGCGATGCCGGCGTAGGCGGCCTGGGCCTGGTCCTTGCGGCCGGTGGCGGCCAGTCCGCGCGCCTTCCAGTAGACCCACGAGGTATCGGCGCGCTGGGCCGGCGGCATCTCGTCGATGGACTCGATGACCCACTTCCAGTCGATCTTGGGCTGGCGCAACGCGGCCCGCACCTTCCAGCCGGCGTTGTAGTCGGTCATGCGGATATGGCCGGCCTCGCGATACCAATCGTTGGCGCGGCTGTCCAGGTTCAGCGCGGCGGCCAGCGCGTACTGGCCGCGCACCCAGGCAAGATTGGACTTGGCCATGGACTTGGCCCATTCGCGGCGCAGGTAGGAATCGGCCACGCTGACGTCGGAGCGGGCCAGGCGCGCCAGCGCGATGGTCACCAGCTCTTTCTCGTTGCGGCCCACCGGCAGGCGGTCCTGCCGTGTGAGCCACTTCATCGGATCCTTGATGAGCAGGTCGTAGGTCTTCTGGTCGCGCGGCTCGAACATGTACTGCACGAACTTGCGCGCGTCGGTGGTCTTGTTGGCCTCGATGGCGTCGCGCAGCTGCGGCTCAAGCTCGTCCCAGCCCAGGACGCGGTCGGCCACCAGCTGGTCGTACAGGCCCCAACAGGCGGTGCCGGGCTGGAACACGGCCATGGCCTGGGCGGCGGTGGCGCGCTGGCCGCTCATGTGCTTGGCGTCGAGGATCGCGCATTCGATCTGCGCATTGCTGTTCTTGACCGGCGCGAGCTTGCGCACGGTGTCGAAGTCGCCGCTGCGGGCGGCGGCCAGCAGCCAGTCGCCGCGCAGCCGGTCGGCCAGGTAGGCATCGGCATTGCCGCTGATGAAGCGTTGCAGGTCGGCGTTGGGCCGCCCGCCGGCAGGCGGCGACCACAGCTGGTAACGCAGCAGCCAGTATTCCGGATAGATGCCGAGCGCGTCGGACTTGGCCTGGGGCACCAGCGCGCCCAGCACCGACCACTGCTTGCGATTCATGGCCTCGCGCGCGGCCTTGACGGCGGCCAGCGCGGGCGTGTCGTTGGTGGGTGGCAGCCCGGCCAGCACGGCCGGCGGCACGGCGATGGCGGGCTGCGGCGCCTGGGCGGCGGGCTGGGGCTGCGGATTGACCGAGGCGCTGCGCTGCTGCGCGTCGACCGGCGCGCAGGCCGCGGTGAACAGCGCCAGCAGCGGCAGCCAGCGGCGCAGGCCGGCGCCAGCCTGGGCGGCGGACGCCGGCCGCGCGGATTTCTGATACCGTCCGGATTGCAGGGCGTGTGCCATGGGTGTCTTCCTCACGTGCCAGCCTTGTTCTGCGCCTGGTCGCAGGCCTGCATTTTTGCTTTCATTTTCCACCCTCGTTACCGCTACCGCATGACTACGCAAAATACTCCAGAGGATACCGCAGTCCCGCTGCGCGCGCGATTGCGCCAACTGCGCGCCGACCTGCCGGAAAGCCAGCGCAGCCGCGGCGGTCTGCTCATGCGCGCAAGGCTGTTCACCTGGCTGAACGCCGCCCGCGACGAAGCGGTCAAGGCCGGCCGCCGCGCGCCCTCCATCGTGGCCGCGTTCTGGCCCATGGAGGACGAGCCCGACCTGCGCCCGCTGCTCGAGCAATGGGTGGAAGCCGGCATCACCGTGGTGCTGCCGGTGGTGCGCGAACGCAACGCCCCGCTGGCCTTCCTGCCCTGGACGCCGGACGCCCCCATGCGCAGCGGCGCCTACGGCATCCAAGAACCCGCCGCAGGCGACGAACTGCCGCCCGACGTGGTGCTGGCGCCCACGCTCGGTTACACCCAGTTTGGCGACCGCGTGGGTTACGGCGGCGGCTATTACGACCGCACGCTGGCCGCGCTGCGCGACAGCGGCCAGCCCTTCACCGCCATCGGCATCGCCTGGAGCTGCGGCGAGCTGGACGCCGACTACGAGCCAGCCGAACACGATTACCCGCTGGACGCCATCCTGACCGATGAAGGCTGGGTGCCCGAGGCGCCGCTGTCGCAACCCGGCAAGGGCGGCACGACGCTGTTTTCCTATCGGCTCGGCTGAGCCCGCCCCGCCCCGGGGCCCGCGCCGCGCACCATTTCCGTCCCGCGCCCTTGCACCAAAACGGTGCAATCCGTAACATGAACCGCCGACAGGCCCGCCGAACGCGGGCCTGCAGCGCCCTGATCTCTCCGGTGAGCGCTCACTGACAGAACGGCATCGAGCCCCCTGCCAGCCCGGCCGCCGCCCATTCCACCCAGGCCAGCAGTGCCACGCGCCCTGGTCCAGCCTGTTCCCGTTCCCTGGCGGCGCCATCGTCCGCCAGCCCTCGCAACCCGCCGCCGGCCGCCCTGCCGCCGCGCGCGCCCACGGGCGGCGCACCGCCCCCCCTTCCCTGCCGGCATCCGTCGCGACGGGGATAGCCAACAACCGCCCGGCGGAGGATAGTGTTTCCGCAGGGACCGTCCGCGCGCCGGCCAGGCTGGCACGCGGGTTGCTTGTTATCAGGACCGGCTTCGAGCCGGCCCCAGCACTTGCATCGGAGGAGCCATGAAGGACAGACCCGCCCGCCCCCCCGCCTATGACGAAATGCGCGACAGCGCCGGCGGCATACGCTCCCACTACGAAGCGTTCGAACGCTGGCACGGCGAGCAGTCGGCCGAGTCCATGGCCGTGCGCCGGCTGGAAGCGGACCTGAGCTTCCGCCGCGTCGGCATCACCTTCTCGGTGGCCGGCGACGCCGCCGGCACCGAACGGCTGATCCCGTTCGACCTGATCCCCCGCGTCATCCCCGCCGACGAATGGCGCCGGCTCGACGCCGGCCTGAAACAGCGCGTGCGCGCGCTGAACATGTTCATCCACGACATCTACCACGGCCACGACATCGTGCGCGCCGGGGTGGTGCCGGCCGAGCAGGTCTTCCTGAACGCGCAATACCGGCCCGAGATGCAGGACGTGGACGTGGCCGAGGACATCTACTGCCATATCGCCGGCGTCGACATCGTGCGCGCCGGCGCGGGCGAGTTCTACGTGCTGGAAGACAACCTGCGCGTGCCCTCGGGCGTGTCCTACATGCTGGAAAACCGCAAGATGTCGATGCGGCTGATGCCCGACGCCTTCGGCCGCATCAAGGTCGAGCCGGTGGCGCATTACCCCGACCTGCTGCTGGACAATCTGCGCGAGGTCGCGCCGCACGGCGGCGACGCGCCCACCGTGGTGGTGCTGACGCCGGGCATGTACAACTCGGCCTATTTCGAGCACGCCTTCCTGGCGCAGCAGATGGGCGTGGAGCTGGTCGAGGGCCAGGACCTGTTCGTGGAGCAGAACACGGTCTACATGCGCACCACGCAGGGCCCGCGCAAGGTGGACGTGATCTACCGCCGGCTGGACGACGACTTCCTGGACCCGCTGTCGTTCCGCGCCGATTCGGCGCTGGGCGTGCCGGGCCTGCTGTCGGTCTACCGCGCCGGCCGCGTCACGCTGGCCAACGCCATCGGCACCGGCATCGCCGACGACAAGTCCACTTACCTGTACGTGCCGGACATGATCCGCTTCTACCTGGGCCAGGAGCCGATCCTGTCGAACGTGCCCACGTGGCGCTGCGCCCGGCCTGACGAGCTGTCGCACGTGCTGGACCGCATGCACGAGCTGGTGGTCAAGGAGGTGCATGGCGCGGGCGGCTACGGCATGCTGGTCGGGCCGTCGGCCACGCGCGCCGAGGTCGAGGCCTTCAAGGACCGCGTGCGCGCCAACCCCGCCAACTACATCGCCCAGCCGACGCTGGCGCTGTCCACCGTGCCCACCTATGTCGAGTCCGGCGTGGCGCCGCGCCACGTGGACCTGCGCCCCTACGTGCTGTGCGGCAAGGACATCCGCACGGTGCCTGGCGGACTATGCCGCGTGGCGCTGACCGAGGGCTCGCTGGTGGTCAACAGCAGCCAGGGCGGCGGCACCAAGGATACGTGGGTACTGGAGGACTGAACCATGCTGAGCCGAACCGCCGACAACCTGTTCTGGATGTGCCGCTACACCGAGCGCGCCGAGAACACGGCCCGCATGCTGGACGTGAACCTGCAGATGTCGCTGCTGCCGCAGGACGCGCAGGCGCGCGAGGGCTCGTGGCTGGCCGTGCTGCGCATCTCCGAGCTGCAGGGCCTGTACCGCGCCCGGCACGCCGCGATCACGCCGCACGACGTGCTGCACTTCATGGTGCGCGACGCCGAGAATCCCTCGTCCATCTATTCCTGCGTGCGCGCCGCCCGCGAGAACGCGCGCGCCGTGCGCGGCAGCCTGACCACCGAGGTCTGGGAAACCTATAACACCACCTGGCTGGAGCTGCAGAAGCACCTGCACACCGGCCTGCTGGAACGCAATCCGGGCGAGTTCTTCGAATGGATGAAGTTCCGCTCGCACCTGGCGCGCGGCGTCACCATCGGCACCATGCTGGAGGACGAGGCGCTGTATTTCCTGCGCATCGGCATGCACCTGGAACGCGCCGACAACACCGCGCGCATGCTGGACGTGAAGTTCCACGAGCGCGGCGGCAACGGCCACGCGGCCGACGCGCGCAACGACGCCGCCGCGCCGCCGACGGCCGCGCAAAGCGAGTTCTACCGTTGGTCGGCGCTGCTCAGCTCCGTGTCGGGCCTGGAGATCTACCGCAAGGTCTACCGCGACGTGATCACGCCCGACCGCGTGGCCGAACTGCTGATCCTGCGTCCGGACATGCCGCGCTCGCTGCTGGCCGCGATCCACGCCCTGTCCGACGACCTGGCGCGCGTGGCCAACCAGCGCTCGGCGGAAACGCAGCGCCGCGCCGGCATGCTGCGCGCGGAACTGCAATACGGGCGCGTCGAGGACATCCTGGCCAGCGGGCTGCACCAGTACCTGGAGCACTTCCTGGACCGCATCAACGATCTCGGCAACCGCATCAGCCAGGACTTCCTGGTGCCCTTGTCGGCGTAGGAGCGCAGCATGAAACAGATCATCACCCACGTGACCCATTACCGCTACACCGCGCCGGTGACCTACAGCATCCAGACGCTGCGCCTCACGCCGCGCGACGACGAGCACCAGCGCGTGCTGCGCTGGCACATCGAGGCGCCCGGCGCGCTGGAGCGGCAGGTGGACGCCTACGGCAACATCACCCATACCCTGACGCTGAACCGCCCGCACACGGACATCGAGCTGCGCGTGGTCGGACAGGTGGTGGTGGGCGCGCTCGCGCGCGGCGCGCTGGGCGGCGAGGACAGCCGGCTGCCGGTGCATGCCTACTGCGTGCAGACGGCGCTGACCCAGGCCGACGAGACCATCCAGGCCTTCACCCGCCACGCCCTGCCCGACGGCCTGAACACGCCCGACGACGCGCTGGCGCTGGCGCGCGCCATCTGCGACCGCGTGGCCTATGAGCCCGGCATGACCGACGTGACCACCGCGGCCAACCAGGTGCTGGCCATGGGCCACGGCGTCTGCCAGGACCACGCCCACCTGTTCCTGGCCTGCGCGCGCGGCCTGGGCGTGCCCGCGCGCTACGTCAGCGGCTACCTGTACACCACCGCCGAGCACGCCGCCAGCCACGCCTGGGCCGATATCTGGCTGCCGGGCGCGGGCTGGACCAGCGTGGACATCACCAACCGCCAGTTCGCCTCGGAATGCCATTGCCGGCTGGCCGTGGCGCGCGACTACGACTCGGCCTCGCCGGTGCGCGGCGTGCGCAATGGCGGCGGCGAGGAATCCATGGAAGTCACCGTCCAGGTGCAGACGGCGGCGCAGCAATGACCCGCGCCGTCCACGCCGGCCGCGCCGCACTACAATGCGGCGTGGCTTTTTCCCTGTTCCGATCATGACCTACTGCGTCGCCGCCCGCCTGAACGCCGGCCTGGTTTTCCTGTCCGACTCCCGTACCAACGCGGGGGTGGACCAGATCAGCGTCTACCGCAAGATGACCGTCTTCGAACGCCCCGGCGAACGCGTGATGGTCCTGATGACCGCCGGCAACCTGGCCGTCAGCCAGGCCGTGCTGGACGGCCTGGCCCGCCAGCAGCAGGAAGGCGGCGAAACGCTGTGGAACGCGCCCGACATGTTCGAGGCCGCGCGCCGCATCGGCAACGCCGTGCGCGAGGTCTACCGCCGCGAGGCCGACGCGCTGCGCGAGCAGGGCGTGGACTTCAACGTCAGCCTGATTTTCGGGGGCCAGATCGGCGCCGAGCGCTGCCGGCTGTTCCAGATCTACGCCGCCGGCAACTTCATCGAGGCCGGCGAGGAATGCCCGTACTTCCAGATCGGCGAGGCCAAGTACGGCAAGCCCATCCTGGACCGCGTGCTGCAACCCGATACGCCGCTGGACGAGGCCGCCAAGTGCGCGCTGATCTCCATGGATTCCACGCTGCGCTCGAACATCTCGGTCGGCCTGCCGCTGGACCTGCTGGTCTACGACACCGGCGCGCTGCGCGTCACGCACTTCGCCAGCATCGACGAGCACAACGAGTACTTCCGCATGATCCGCGGCACCTGGGGCGAACGCCTGCGCCAGGTCTTCGCCGAGATCCCCGACCCGCTGTGGACCAACCCCGAGTCGCCCGACTCCCTGGTGCCCGCCAGCCGCGTGCACCAGCCCAAGCGGGTCGATCCGATGGACCTGCCGCAGGAAAGCTACCCGGCGCCGCAGGTGCTGGCCGAGGGACCGGGGTCGGATCAGTTGAACTAGGGCAACCTCGCGTAAACCCGGCTTTCCTCCTGCCTAAACCCGGCTTGCAAAAGCCCGAATTCTCACGCGCGCCGCAGCGGGCCACACTGTGCCCAGCCCGTCGCGCAGCACCTTGCGGGTCATGACACCACCTACAAGGAGCGAGACATGCCCACCCTCCTCGCGCGCGCATCGGGGCGCGCCATTCCGTTGATGCTGGCGCTCGGCCTGGCCGCCGGCGGCGCTTCCGCCCAGAACGCCTATCCCACCCGCGCGATCTCGCTGGTCGTGCCCTTCGCGGCCGGCGGTCCCACCGATGTGGTGGCGCGCAGCCTGGGCGCGGCCATGTCGAAGACGCTGGGCCAGAGCATCGTGGTCGAGAACCGCACCGGCGCCGGCGGCACGCTGGCCTCGGCGCACGTGGCGCGGGCCGCGCCGGACGGCTACACCCTGCTGATCCATCACAACGGCATGGCGACGGCGCCTGCCCTGTACCGCAAGCTGCCATTCAACCCGCTGACGGACTTCGCCTATGTCGGGCAGGTGGCGGACGTGCCCATGACGCTGCTGGGCCGCAAGGACCTGCCGCCGGACGACATGGCCAGCTTCATCAAGTACGCGCGCGACAACGGCAACAAGATCAACCTGGCCAACGCCGGCCTGGGCGCCGTGTCGCAGCTGTGCGGCATGCTGCTGCAGGAAGCGCTGGGCACGCAGTTCACCGCCGTGCCGTATGCCGGCACGGCGCCGGCGCTGACCGCGCTGCTGGGCGGACAGGTGGATGTGCTGTGCGACCAGACCACGCAGACCATCCCCCACATCAAGTCCGGGCGCGTGAAGCTGTACGGCGTGACCACGCTGGCCCGCATCCACGCGCTGCCCGACACGCCGACGTTGCAGGAAGGCGGCCTGCAAGGCTTCGAGGTCAAGGTCTGGCACGGCGTCTATGCGCCCAAGGGCACGCCGCCCGAGGCGATCGAGAAGATCAACGGCGCGCTGCGCGCGGCGCTCAGGGATCCGGCCTTCACGCAGAAGATGGCCGAGCTGGGCGCGGAGATCGTGCCCGACGCGAAGCAAACGCCGGCCGGCCTGCAATCATGGCTGCAGGCCGAGGTCGACAAATGGGGGCCGATCATCCGCAAGGCGGGCCAGTACGCGGACTGAGCCTGCCGCGCTTGCGAGGCGCCATGAAAAAAGCCGGCATGCGCCGGCTTTCTTCATGTATCGCTTGCCCGAACGATCAGCGCGACAGCTCGCGCCAGATCGCCATCGGCGCCTCGGCGTGGTTGAGCGTATAGAAATGCACGCCCGGCGCGCCGTTATCCAGCAGGGTCTGGCACAGCTCGGTCACCACGTCCACGCCGAAGGCGCGGATCGAGGCCTTGTCGTCGCCGAACTCGGCCAGGCGCAGGCGGATCCAGCGCGGCACTTCGGCGCCGCACATTTCCGAGAAGCGCAGCAGCTGCGAGTGATTGGTGATGGGCATGATGCCCGGCACGATCGGCACGTTCACGCCCTTGGCCTGGGCCCGGTCGACGAAGTCGAAATAGGCGTCGGCGTTGAAGAAATACTGCGTGATGGCGGCATTGGCGCCGGCCCGCACCTTGGCCACGAAATGCGCCAGGTCGGCCGACGGACTGGTGGCCTGCGGGTGCATTTCGGGATAGGCCGCCACTTCGATGTGGAACCAGTCGCCGGTTTCCTCGCGGATGAAGGACACCAGTTCATTGGCGTAGCGCAGCTCGCCCGCGTCGCCGCCCATGCCGGACGGCAGGTCGCCGCGCAGCGCGACCACGCGCCGCACGCCTTCGTTCTTGTAGGCCTGCAGGATGTCGCGCAGGTCCTGGCGGGACGCGCCCACGCAGGACAGGTGCGGCGCCGCGTCGCAACCCAGGTTGCGCAGCGTGCGCACCGCGTCGGCGGTGCCGGCGCGCGTCGAGCCGCCCGCGCCGAACGTCACGCTGACGTACTTGGGCTGGATCGCCAGCATCTGCTTGGCCGCGCGCACCAGCCGTTCCTGGCCGGCCAGGTCACGGGGGGGAAAGAACTCCAGGCTGAATGCAGGAGAAGTCGATTCGGACATTTCAGTTATCCATGACGCTGACCGCGCCCCTTGAAACAAGTGTCAATCCACCGGAAACCGCTGGACAAGAGCCCTCTGCCGGAACCGCGCCCACGGATGCCACCCCATCGGGATGCCGCGGATCCGGCTCCGCCGGTCCGCAGGCATGCCCCCTTGAGGGGGAAGCGCGCAGCGCTTCGGGGGTGGGCCTTCCCCTTCTACGGGATCAGCTTGGTAAGCAGGCCGGAGATGATGCTGTAGAGGATCGCTCCCCCCACGGCCCACCAGAACCCGTTGACCTGGAAGCCCTTCAGCACGGAGCCGACGAACCAGAACAACAAGGCGTTGATGACGATGAGAAAGAGGCCGAGCGTGACGATGGTGATGGGCAGCGTCAGCAGCACCAGCACCGGCTTGACCAGCATGTTCACCAGGCCCAGCACCAGCGCGGCGATCAGCGCCGAACCGAAGCTGGCCACCGTGATGCCGGGCAGCAGGTAGGCGACCGCCAGCAGGGCCACCGCGTTCAGGATCCAGACAAGAATCATGGACATGCTCAACCTCCAGTCTTGAAGCTCCGGGACGCGACGGCCCGGTTGCGGCCGCCTTGTCCTGGAACCGGGAAACGCCGTGCCGACATGGCGTGGCGTCCCCCTATTTTGCTACAAGCATCAGTAGCGGTAGTGATTCGGCTTGTAAGGACCTTCCACCGGCACGCTGATGTAGTCGGCCTGGTCCTTGCGCAGCGTGGTCAGGTTCACGCCCAGCTTCTTCAGGTGCAGGCGCGCGACCTTCTCGTCCAGGTGCTTGGGCAGCACGTAGACCTCGCCCGACTTGTAGGCTTCGTTGCGCGTGTACAGCTCGATCTGCGCGATGGTCTGGTTGGCGAAGGACGAGGACATCACGAACGAGGGGTGGCCGGTGGCGCAGCCCAGGTTCACGAGGCGGCCCTGGGCCAGCAGGATGATGCGCTTGCCGTCCGGGAAGATCACGTGGTCGACCTGGGGCTTGATCTCTTCCCACTTGCAGTCGGCCAGCGCGGCGACGTCGATCTCGTTGTCGAAGTGGCCGATGTTGCACACGATCGCCTGGTCCTTCATGGCGTTCATGTGCTCGCGCGTGATGACGTGGAAGTTGCCGGTGGCCGTCACGAAGATGTCGCCATGAGCGGCGGCTTCTTCCATGGTCACGACCTTGAAGCCTTCCATCGCGGCCTGCAGCGCGCAGATCGGATCGATTTCGGTGACCCAGACCTGGGCGCGCAGCGCCACCAGCGCCTGGGCGCAACCCTTGCCCACGTCGCCATAGCCGGCGACCACGGCGATCTTGCCGGCCACCATCACGTCGGTGGCGCGCTTGATGCCGTCGACCAGCGATTCGCGGCAGCCGTACAGGTTATCGAACTTGGACTTGGTGACCGAGTCGTTGACGTTGATGGCGGCGAAGGCCAGCTCGCCCTTCTGCGACATCTGGTACAGGCGGTGCACGCCGGTGGTGGTTTCCTCGGTCACGCCCTTGATCAGCGCCAGGCGGGTCGAGTACCACTTCGGATCGCGCTTGAGCGTTTCCTTGATGGCGGCGAACAGGATGCGCTCTTCTTCGCTGCCCGGATTGGCCAGCACCGAGATGTCCTTTTCGGCCTTGGTGCCCAGGTGCAGCATCAGGGTGGCGTCGCCGCCGTCGTCCAGGATCATGTTGGCGTTCTGGCCGTTGGGCCATTCGAAGATCTTGTGCGTGTACTGCCAGTACTCTTCGAGCGTCTCGCCCTTGACGGCGAAGACCGGCGTGCCGGACGCGGCGATGGCGGCGGCGGCATGGTCCTGCGTCGAGAAGATGTTGCACGAGGCCCAGCGCACTTCGGCGCCCAGCGCCACCAGCGTCTCGATCAGCACGCCGGTCTGGATGGTCATGTGCAGGCTGCCGGCGATGCGGGCGCCCTTGAGCGGCTGCTTGGCGGCGAATTCCTCGCGGATGGCCATCAGGCCGGGCATTTCGGTTTCGGCGATGGCCAGCTCGCGGCGGCCCCAGCCGGCCAGCGACAGGTCGGCGACGATGTAGTCGGAGAAGGATTTGTCAGTCACAGCGTTCATGGTGTGTAGCTCCACGTGTAGATCGAACGGCGCGCACAGGGCCGGACAACGCGAAACACCACGACGGTCGTGTGCTCGCCTTTCCCGCCACATGCGACAAAGGTGAGCGCCGTTGCTGTCGCGCCGCGCAAGGATGCGGGACGCGTGAACAGGGATTCCTGAGCCTGGCGAGCCGTGTTCCGCGCAAGGGGAACAGCCGGATCGTCGCAACGCTCCTCAGGATCGTCGGGCATTGTACCGGTTTGGTCGCCTTGCGGGGAAGCGCCGCAGGGCCGGAACACATCCGGCCCCGTATTCTTCCGACGGCGCGGATCAGCCCGCATGCACCAGCGGCGGGTCCGGTTCGGCCCGCGGCGTCAGCGGCGCCAGCGCCGCCAGCAGGTCGGACGCGATGGCGTCCCAGCTGCGCGTCAGCGCGTGCGCCCGCACGGCGTGCCGATCCAGCGACAGCGCCTCGCGGCAGGCGTGCGCCAGGTCCGCGTCCAGGCAGCCCGTCACGCCCGGCTGCACCACGGCCAGCGGCGCCTCGCTGCGGAAGGCCGCCACCGGCGTGCCGCAGGCCATGGCCTCCAGCATCACCAGGCCGAAGGTGTCGGTCAGGCTGGGGAACACGAACACGTCGGCTGCCTGGTAGTAGCCAGGCAGCTCGTCGTCGTTGCGCATGCCCAGGAATACCGCGTCGGGAAACTTCTTCTTCAGGCGCGCCTCGTCCGGGCCGCCGCCCACCACCACCTTGCTGCCCGGCAGGTCCAGCGACAGGAAGGCGTCCAGGTTCTTTTCCCGCGCGACCCGGCCCACGCTGAGGAACACCGGACGGGGCAGGTCCTTGAACGCCTGGCTCGCGCCCGGCTGGAACTTGACGGGGTCCACCCCGCGCGACCAGATCTGCAGGTTGCCCAGGCCGCGCTGGACCAGGATGTCGCGCACCGTCGGCGTAGGCACCAGCACGCGCTGCGAGGGCCGGTGGAACCAGCGCAGGTAGCGCCACGGCAGGGCCGCCGGGATGCCCATGCGCGCCTGCAGGTAGTCGGGGAACATGGTGTGGAACGAGGTGGTGAAACGCCAGCCCCGGGCCAGCGCCATCTTGCGCGCGGCCAGGCCCAGCGGCCCCTCGGTGGCGATGTGCAGCGCGTCCGGCACCAGGTCGCCCAACACGCGGCGCAACTGGCGGCCGGGCTGCAGGCAGAGCCGCAGGTCGGGCTCGGACGGCGCGGGAATGGTGCGGCTGCCTTCGGGGCTGACCACGGTCACTTCGTGGCCCCATTCGGCGAGTATCCGCAGCATGGTCGTCCAGGTGCGGACGACGCCGTTGACTTGCGGATGCCAGGCATCCGTGACCAGGACGATGCGCATGATGAGGCCGGAAGTGGTCGACAAGCGCGATTTAGCCCGCGCTATGTGACATGCCCAAGACCGGCCGCGCCGGCGGCCTTAATTGTTGCGCCGGGGGTAGCCCTGGGCCTTGATGCGGATCCAGACCGCGCGCTTTTCCTCTTCCGTCATGAAGACCCAGTTGGCCACTTCCATGGCCGTGCGGCCGCAGCCCCGGCAGATGTCGTCGAACAGCGTCGAGCAGACGGCCACGCAGGGGGAATCCGTGGCCTTGAAGGCGCGTTGCGCGTCTTCGGGCTCGGGCAATTCGGAGAGGTCGGTGAAATTCAAACTCATGGGCGCGAGGTTACCACCGGCGGCCCGTCCCTTTTTACAAGACCCTGTCCGCGGCCTGGCGGGAATCCGCGTCCCGCCCATGCGGGCCGGCACACTAGAGAAAGGGCGCCACCGCGCGGGCCAGCCGGCCCAGCTGCGGGCCGATCTCGTCCTCCGGCACCGAGCCGTAGCCCAGCAACAGCCCGCGCGCCGCGGCCTCGGGATTGAGGTGATAGATCGACAACGGACGCGTCGCGACGCCGGCATACAGGCCGCGCTCCATCACCGCCACGTCGTCGACGGTGCGCGGCAGGCCCAGGATCATGTGCAGTCCGGCCTCGGCGCCGATCACCGGCACGGCCTCGCCGAACTCGCGCCGGATGGCATCCATGAGCGCGTCGTGGCGCGCGCGGTAGACGCCGCGCATGCGCCGGATGTGCGCCGCGTAGTGGCCTTCCGCCAGAAAGCGCGCCAGCACCGCTTGTTGCATCGTCTGCCCCTCGCGGAACAGCTCGCGCAACGCGCGCGCGAAACCGTCCACCAGATCGGGCGGCAGGACCAGGTAGGCCAGCCGCAGCGCGGGAAACAGCGTCTTGGAAAACGTGCCCAGATAGATCACCCGGCCGGACTCATCCAGCGCCTGCAAGGCGGACAGCGGATGCGCGTCGTAACGGAACTCGCTGTCGTAGTCGTCCTCGATCACCCAGACCCCGTGCTGCGCCGCGTAGCCCAGCAGCTGGCGGCGGCGAGCCAGGCTCATGTGCGCGCCGGTGGGATATTGATGCGACGGCGACACGAAAACCAGCCTCGGCGGCTCGGCCCATTGCGCGGCCGTTGGGGCCAGGCCCTCGCCGTCGACCGCGACCGCCACGCTTTCCAGGCCGGTGGCATGAAAGACGCTGCGCGCGCCCCAGTAGCCGGGGTCCTCCAGCCACACCCGGTCGCCCGGATCCGCCAGCAGCTGCGCCACCAGGTGCAAGGACTGCTGCGTGCCGCTGGTGATCACCACTTGCGCCGGCGTACAGGCGATGCCGCGCGTGCCCCGCAGATAGTCCGCGATGGCCTCGCGCAGTCCGGCATCGCCGTGTCCCGTCGCGTAGCTCAGCCGCTCCGGCTCGACGCGACGCCATACGCGCGCCTGCAGCCGGTTCCAGGTCTGTACCGGGAACATCCTCAGCTCTGGCACGCCGGGCGCGAAAGCGCCCCATTGCAGGCGCGCGGCCAGCGCCTCGCGCACCGTGCGCTCGCCCCGGCGCGACAGCGGCGCGTTGCGATCCAGCGGGAATTTGCCGGCCGCCACGACAGGCCGGGGAAACACGTCGGCGACGAAGGTGCCGCGCCCCACGCGCGCCTGCACATAGCCTTCGAAGGTCAGCTGCTCGTAGACATGGACCACCGTGTTGCGCGCGATGCCCAGCGTGCGCGCCAGCATCCGCGTGGGCGGCAGCCGCAAGCCGGCCGCCAGGCTGCCGTCGCGGATGCCCGCCTGCAGGATGCCATACAGCTGCTGATGCGACGGCTGTCCGAGCTTGAACTGGCGCAGCACGAAGTCCGGCAGTCCGTTCGCGGCCAGCGGCGCCTTGCGCGCCGTCTCAGGATTGGTTCCCGCGTCAATCATTCCTGCGACCTGTTCAAAGGACCAATCACAAACCACACCACTCCAGGCAACGCGCCAGGGACAGCCAGAGAAAATTTCGTTCCATGCGCTTCGCGGCCATGCGCGTCGACACCGACAGGCTCCGTCTGCATCTTGAAGCGCCTCGATCTTACGCCGCGCAACGCGGTGTGAAAGTGAACTCATGCCTAAAAAAGCGCATGAAAAATTGAACGGCGCGGCGCGGCGATGCGCGCCTTCCTGGCGGCCGCCAGCGCGTTCTCAACGCAAGGGAATTGGTTCTTCAACAATTCGATTCTTGGACCTTCTTAACGAACCACCCAAGCCATAGACTGCTCGCGAACAAGCCGTTTCCGGGCCCCAAGTCCCGGCCAGCAGTCATCAGTAGAAAGGAAGGATCCACAATGAACGGCGCCATGCATGGCAACTTCGGCATCGCCGGCGTGCAGATGAACGTCTCGGCCTTCGAGAACAACGTCGAGCGCATGGGCGATTACCTGCGCCACATCCGTGGCCGCTTTCCCTGGGTCAGGATGGTGCTCTTCTCCGAGCTCGCGCCACTGGGCCCCAGGCACCACAACGCCGAACCGCTGCCCGGCCCCACCGAGACCCGCCTGGCCGAGCTGGCGCGCGAAACCGGGCTGTGGCTGATACCGGGCTCATTGTTCGAGCGCGTGGACGGCCCCGAAGGCCCCCTGGTCTACAACACCACGCCGGTGATCGATCCGCAAGGCGAGATCGTCGCGCGCTTTCGCAAGCTCTTTCCCTTCCGTCCGTATGAGCGCGACGTGGCCGGCGGCACGCAATTCTGCGTCTTCGACGTACCCGGCGCAGGCCGCTTCGGCGTCTCGATCTGCTACGACATGTGGTTCCCCGAGACCACCCGCACGCTGGCCGCGATGGGCGCGGAAGTGATCCTGCATCCGACGATGACGGACACCATCGACCGCGATGTCGAGCTGGCCATCGCGCGCGCATCGGCCGCGCAGAACCAGGTCTATTTCTTCGACATCAACGGCGTGGGCGACGGCGGCGTGGGCCGCTCCATCGTCTGTGATCCCTCCGGCTATGTGTTGCACCAAGCCGACGGCGGCGCCGAGATCGTGCCGATCAGCGTGGACTTCGAGCGCGTGCGACGCGAGCGCGAACTCGGCTTGCGCAACCTGGGCCAGCCGCTCAAGAGCTTCCGCGACCGCGATTGCGACTTCAAGGTCTACCGGCGCGAGAGCCCGGACTTTCCGTATCTGAATACGTTGGGACCGCTGACCAAGCCCGACTGAGATCGGCGCTGGCGACGAAAAAAGCAAGGAGACAAGCATGCCGACACATCCCCCCATCAAGAACGGCACGTCGCTGAGCCGTTACCGTAGTGTCTGGGAAATGCGCGCCGACGGCTGGATCAACCTGGTCGACGACCTGAGCCGCCTGGCCATCCTGCCGCCCGACGATCCCGAACGCGCGCGCCGCCTGGCGCACGTGCGCAGGATCGTCGAATCGCTGACGCCGATCGAAAGCTACTGGGCCTTCCCCGGCGGCCGCGTATTCGGCGAGCTGTGCCACTGGATCGAGCGCGAGGAGCTGGCGCGCGCGCACCAGGCCGCGCGCCGCATCCACCGCGTGCTGGCCGCGCGCACCTACCGCCACGACGCCAACACCCTGGACAGCGACCACGAGCTGCCCTCGCAGATCGAGACCGACAGCGAGCGCCAGGCCCAGCTGGCCCGGCCCTACTTCGAGGTGCTGATCGTCGACGAAATGTCGGCCAGCGAGGAGGACGCGCTGCGGCGGCGCGTGCAGCGCAAGCGCAGCGCCGACGACGACTTCATCTTCGACGTGGTGGTCGTGCCCACGTTCGAGGACGCGCTGATCGCCACGCTGGTCAACTTCAACCTGCAGGCGGTGGTGATCCGCCACGGCTTCCCGTTCCACTCGGTGAACCACAACCACATGCTGCGCCGCTTCCTGGACGGCATGGACGGCAAGGTCGAGGATATGCCCGAGTTCGAGCGCGGCCCGCTGCTGGGCCGCCAGATCGCGCAGATCCGACCCGAGCTGGACCTGTACCTGGTCACCGATGTCAACGTCGAGGCCATCGCGGCGCAGGTTGGCGAAGTCTTCAAGCGCATCTTCTTCGGCGAGGAAGACCACATCGAGCTGTACAGCTCGATCATGAAGGGCGTGGGCGAGCGCCACCGCACGCCCTTCTTCAACGCCCTGCGCGACTACGCCAAGCAGCCCACCGGCGTATTCCATGCGCTACCGCTGGCGCGCGGCAAGGCGATCATGAACAGCAACTGGATCGGCGACATGGCGCAGTTCTACGGCATGAACCTGTTCATGGCCGAGACTTCCGCCACCTCCGGCGGGCTGGATTCGCTGCTGGACCCGGTGGGGCCGCTGAAGCTGGCCCAGGAATACGCCGCCCGCGCCTTCGGCGCGCGCCGCACCTACTTCGCCACTAACGGCACGTCCACCTGCAACAAGATCGTGGTGCAGGCGCTGGTCAAGCCCGACGACATCGTGCTGGTGGACCGGAACTGCCACAAGTCGCATCACTACGGCCTGGTGCTGGCCGGCGCGCAGGTGGCCTACCTGGACTCCTATCCGCTGGATGAGTATTCGATGTACGGCGCGGTGCCGCTGCGCCACATCAAGGAAACGCTGCTGAGCTTTCGCCGCGCCGGCACGCTGGACCGCGTGCGCATGGTGCTGCTGACCAACTGCACCTTCGACGGCATCGTCTACGACGTCGAGCGCGTCATGCTCGAATGCCTGGCGATCAAGCCCGATCTCGTGTTCCTGTGGGACGAGGCCTGGTTCGCCTTCGCCCGCTGCCATCCGATCTACCGCCAGCGCACCGGCATGGCCAGCGCCGCCCGGCTGGCCGAGACATTCAAGGATCCGGCCTACGCCCGGCGTCACGCCGCCTTCGCCGCCGGCATCGACTGGAACGACGACGAACAGCTGCTCAATACCCGGCTGCTGCCCGACCCCGCCCGGGCGCGGGTGCGCGTGTACGCCACGCATTCCACCCACAAGACGCTGACCGCGCTGCGCCAGGGATCGATGATCCATGTGTGGGACCAGGATTTCAAGGACAAGGTCGAAGAGTCCTTCCACGAAGCCTACATGACCCACACATCGACCTCGCCCAACTACCAGATCCTGGCCTCGCTGGACGTGGGCCGCAGGCAGGTGGAACTGGAAGGCTACGAGCTGATCCAGCGCCAACTCGAACTGGCGATGAGCCTGCGCGAACAGGTGCTGCACCATCCCCTGCTCAAGCGCTATTTCCGCTTCCTGCGGGTGTCGGACATGGTGCCGGCGCCTTACCGCGAGTCCGGCGTCGACAACTACTACAACGACGAGACCGGCTGGGACAACCTGGAAACCGCCTGGCGCACCGACGAGTTCGCGCTTGACCCGACGCGCGCCACGCTGGCCATCGGCGCCACCGGCATGGATGGCGACACGTTCAAGAACAAGGAGCTGATGGACCGGTACGGCATCCAGATCAACAAGACCTCGCGCAACACGGTGCTGTTCATGACGAACATCGGCAGCACCCGCTCCGCGATCGCCTACCTGATCGAGGTGCTGGTCAAGATCGCCCGCGACGTGGACGCGCGCGTGGCCGACATGAGTTCCATCGAGCGGCGCATACACGAACGGCGGGTGCGCTCGCTGACGCTGGAACAGCCGCCGCTGCCGGATTTCTCGAGCTTTCACTTCGCCTTCCGGGGCCGCAGCGTGGAGGGCCGCGCCGAGACGCGCGACGGCGATATCCGCAGCGCCTTCTTCCTTTCCTACGAAGACGCCAATTGCGAGTACATCGGCATGATCGAGGCCGGCCAGGCCATCGCCGCCGGCCGCGAGCTGGTGTCGGCGCTGTTCGTGATCCCCTACCCGCCCGGCTTTCCCATCCTGGTGCCCGGCCAGGTCATCAGCGCCGGGATCCTGCAGTTCATGGCCGCGCTGGATGTTCGTGAAATCCACGGCTTCCGGCCCGAGCTGGGGTTCCGCATCTTCAGCCAGGCCGCGCTGGACCTGGCCGCGCAGGCCACCGCCGCACGCGCGGCCCTGGCGCTGGCCGGACGCGCCGCCCAGTCGCAGGCCGGCGACCCGCCCGCGCAGACCGAACCGGCGCTTGTCGCCACGGCGTCCCCCGCCGCCAAGAAGCCCGCATCCAGGAGCAAGAAATGAACAACAAAGTCACCAGCATTTCGGATCTGCAGCTGATGTTCCACCGCAACGAGCGGCCCATCTACTTCATCAGCGCCACCAACTTCAACCTGCTGGGCATGGACCGCTGGGTCAACCGCTTCCGCTACATCAACTACATCGACTGCTTCGACGGACGCCATCCGAACGTATTCGTGCCGCAGGAATCGCCGCACGCGGAGTTCGAATCCATCGAGGACATCAACAACTACCTGCTGCAGCACAAGGACGTGATCGACATGATCGAGCGTCGCGGCGGCAAGCCGGTGGCCACGTTCCTGATGTTCGACGAAAAGACCGAGGAGCTGGCCAGGGAACTGGGCATGGAGGTCTGGTTCCCGCCAGCCGCGCTGCGCACCCGCTGCGACAACAAGATGGAAACGGTGCGCATCGGCAACAAGGCGGGCGTGTATTCCGTGCCGAACGCGCTGGAGAAGGTCGACAGCTACGCGCACCTGATGCAGATCGCCGACCGCAACGGGCTGGGACGCGACCTGGTGGTGCAATCGGCGTTCGGCGACTCGGGCCACACCACCTTCTTCATCGCCTCGGAAGACGATTTCAACAAGCACAAGGACGAAATCGTCAACGACCCCGAGGTCAAGATCATGAAGCGCATCAACTGTCGCGGCGCCACGCTGGAGGCCTGCGCCACGCAGTCCGGCACGCTGGTCGGACCGCTGCTGACCGAGGTGGTGGGCGCGCGCGAGCTGACCCCCTACAAGGGCGGCTGGTGCGGCAACGAGGTCTTCCCCGGCGCGTTCTCGGAAGAGGTGCGCGCCAAGGCGCGCGACATGGCCGAGCGCTTCGGCAACCAGCTGCTGGCCGAGGGCTATCGCGGCTACTTCGACCTGGACTTCCTGATCGACACCGACAGCGGCGAGGTCTACCTGGGCGAACTCAACCCGCGCATCTGCGGCGCCAGCCCGATGACCAACCACGCCGCCTTCGCCTACGCCGACGCGCCGCTGTTCCTGTTCCACCTGCTGGAGTTCTCGGGCGTACCGTTCGACCTGAACGTCAAGGAGATCAACGAGCGCTGGGCGCAGCCGCGCTTCATCGATTCCTGGTCCCAGGTGGTGATGAAGTTCACCGAGGAAAAGGTCGACCAGGTGACGCACGCGCCGGCCACCGGCATCTACCGCATGGCCGAGGACGGCAGCGTGGCCTACCAGCGCTTTGACTATGAGCGCCGCGCCATCGACACCGAGCGCGAAGCCTTCTTCATGCGCATCACCGGGCCGGGCGACTACCGCTACGAGGGCGCCGACCTCGGCATCCTGATCACGCGCGGACGCTCGATGGACGACAACTTCAAGCTCAACATCCGCGCGCGCGATTGGATCCGAGGCATCAAGAACTACTACGCGGGCAAGCCGGTCATGACGACGCAGCACGACGCGGCGCCGGCGCCTGGCTCGTTCAAGATCCTGTAGCGGAGACGCCGCCATGCCGCCCATCAGCATCCGCTTCCAGGCCATCGCGCAGGACCAGCCCGGGGAAAAATGGCACGCGCTATTCGAACGTTCCTGGCCCGCTTACCGTTCCTGGTTTCTGCGCGGCGGTGTGGTTGGACGCCCGACCTATCTGGAATGCCGGCGCGCCCTGCGCGAGCACATGCCCGAACTGGTGCGTGTCTGGGAACAGTTGACGGAACTGGCGGGCGGCGGCGACGTGGAGGCCCGCTTCCTGTCGCTGTGGTGCCCGCCGGCGTACATCGCCGGCTGCTCGCAGTCCGTGTGGATCGACCCGCAGGGTCACGCTGAACCCGCGCTGCTGCGCAACTACGACTTCGCGCCCGCGCTGCTCGAAGGCAATTGGCTGGCCACGCGCTGGACCGGGCGACGCGTGGCGGCGATGGGCGACTGCCTGTGGGGCGCGCTGGACGGCGTCAACGAGGATGGCCTGGCTGCGTCCCTGTCCTTCGGCGGACGCACCGTCTCGGGCATCGGCTTCGGCATCCCGCTGGTGCTGCGCTACATCCTGGAAACCGCGCAGAACACCGCCCAGGCCATCGCCATCCTGCAACGCGTGCCCGTGCACATGAGCTACAGCGTCACGCTGCTGGACAAGCAAGCCGACTGGGCCACGGTGTTCGTCGGCCCGGACCGTCCCGTGGAAGTCACGCGGCGCAAGGCGATCACCAACTACCAGCGCGTCATCGAGTGGCCCGAGCACGCGCGCGCCACCCGTGCCTCGGAACGGCTGGAAGCCATGGAACGGCAGCTCGACGGCCGCACGAGCGAACAGATGATGACCGAAGCGCTGTTGGTCGAGCCGCTGTACCAGAACGCCTGGGCGCGCGGCTACGGCACGCTGTACACGGCCGTATACCGGCCGCTGTCCGGCAGCATCGACCTGCACTGGCCCGGCGCTGTCTGGACGCAATCACTGCGCAATTTCGAAGAAGGCCAACGCGACATCATCTACCGCGCCCCGCCGCCGTAAGTTGCGGTGCTTTTCATCAATACCCGCGCAACGCGCTTTCCCGCGCGCCCACGCCCTGCATCAAGTACGGAGACACACCATGAACAAGAAGAAGATTCCCCCCGCCGCCTGGATCCTGGTCGCGATGGTGATAGGCATCGTGATCGGCTACATGATTTTCATCAACTTCCCCGACAAGAAGGCGGCCACGCAGATCGCCGGCTACATCTCGATCATGTCGGATGTCTTCCTGCGACTGATCAAGATGCTGATCGGCCCGCTGGTCTTCTCCACCCTGGTGGTGGGCATCGCCCACATGGGCGACGCCGCCTCGGTCGGGCGCGTGTTCGCCAAGGCGCTGGGCTGGTTCGTGATCGCCTCGCTGTTTTCGCTGGTCCTGGGCCTGATCATGGCCAACTGGCTGCAGCCGGGCCACAACCTCGGCCTGCCGCTGCCCGACATCGGCTCGGCGACCAACCTGGCGACGTCCAAGTTCACGCTCAAGGACTTCGTCAGCCATCTGGTTCCCAAGTCCTTCGCCGAGGCCATGGCCAACAACGAGATCCTGCAGATCGTGGTGTTCTCCATGTTCTTCGGCGTGGCGCTGGCCGCGCTGGGCGAGAAGGGCAAGACGCTGGTGGCGGCGGTCGATGAACTGGCGCACGTGATGCTCAAGATCACGGGCTACGTGATGAAGCTGGCGCCGCTGGCGGTGATGGCGGCCATGGCCTCCACCGTGGCCGTCAACGGACTGGGCATCCTGCTGAAGTTCGCCGCCTTCATGGGCGACTTCTACACCAGCCTTTTCATGCTGTGGGGCCTGCTGATCCTGGCCGGCTTCCTGTTCCTCGGACCTCGCGTGTTCAAGCTGCTGGTGCTGATCAAGGAAGCCTTCATGCTGTCCTTCGCCACCGCCAGCTCCGAGGCCGCCTATCCGAAGATCCTCGACGGACTCGACCGCTTCGGCGTCAAGCGCAAGATCTCCAGCTTCGTGATGCCGATGGGCTATTCCTTCAACCTGGACGGGTCGATGATGTATTGCACCTTCGCGGTGCTGTTCATCGCGCAGGCCTACGACATCCACCTGTCGCTGGGCACGCAGATCACGATGCTGCTGATCCTGATGCTCACCTCCAAGGGCATGGCGGGGGTGCCGCGTGCCTCGCTGGTCGTGATCGCCGCCACGCTGAACCAGTTCGACATCCCCGAGGCCGGCCTGCTGCTGATCCTGGGCGTGGACACCTTCCTGGACATGGGCCGTTCCGCCACCAATGCCGTGGGCAATTCCATCGCCACCGCCGTGGTGGCCAAGTGGGAGGGCGAGCTGCTGCCGGAGGCCGAGGCCGCCGCCAACGCGGCGCGGATGGATGAAGAACTCAAGGCCAGCCTGGCGCGTCCCGCGCAAGGCTGAGCCGCGCTCCAAGGAAACCGCCATGGCCTCCCGAATTGCCTGGAAACCGTTGCTGGCGCTCTGCGTGGCGAGCGCCCTGCTGGCCGGCCCCGCCGGCGCGCAGGAAAGCGGCGCATCATCCCTGCCCGACGCCGCGCGCGTCACGTTCACGGCCCTGACCGGCACGCTGGCCAAGGTCCGCGGCACGGGCAGCGTCGCGCTGGGCTACCGCGAAGACGCGATTCCATTTTCCTTCCTCAACGCCCGCAAGCAGCCCGTGGGCTACTCCATCGAGCTGTGCAAGGCGCTGGTGTCGTCCATCGAGGACGCCATCGAAAGAACCGTCGACATCCAATGGGTGCCGGTCACCGCCGACTCCCGCATCGACGCGGTGGTCACGGGCCGCGTCGACCTGGAGTGCGGGTCCACCACCAGCAATGTCGAGCGGCAGAAGCGCGTGGCCTTTTCCCCGGTCATCTTCGTGGCCGGCACCAAGGTGATGGTCAAGTGGGGATCGCCGATCAGCTCGTTCCGCGATTTGGCGGGCAGGACGGTCGCGGTGACGGCCGGCACCACCAACGAGAAGGCGCTGCGCGACCTGGACCAGAAGTTCAAGCTCGGCATGCGGCTGCAGGTCGTGAACACGCACGCCGACGGCTACGCGCGCGTGACCCGTGGCGAGGCCGACGCCTTCGCCACCGACGATGTGCTGCTGTACGGCCTGCTGGCGCAGCACGCCAAGACGGGCGGCGGCGAACTGGTGGTGGTGGGCGACTACCTGTCCTACGACCCCTACGCCATCATGTTCCGCAAGGACGATCCGCAGCTCGCCCAGCTCGTCAAGGACAGCTTCCAGGTGCTGGCCGAGGATGGCGAGATCGAGCGCCAGTACCGACGCTGGTTCCTGCGCAAGCTGCCCACCGGCGCCAGCCTGGATCTGCCCATGAGCGCGCAGTTGCAGACCCTGATCGAGACCATGGCCATCAAATCACAATAATTCACCCGCCACCGCGGGACCGGCGTCCCGCAACGAGGAACATCATGATGAGCGACCCGGCATTCCGCAACGAGCATGACCTGCTGGGGGACCGCGCGGTCCCCGCCTGCGCCTACTACGGCGTGCACACGTTGCGCGCCCAGGAGAATTTTCCGATCTCCGGCATTCCGATATCGACCTATCCGGAGCTGATCAGGGCGCTGGCCTACATCAAGCAGGCGGCGGCGCTGAGCAATTGTGAGCTTGGCCTGCTGGACGAACGGCGCTGCGACGCCATCATCGAAGCCTGCAACGAACTGATCAAGGGCCGGCTGCACGATCAGTTCGTCGTCGACGTGATCCAGGGCGGCGCGGGCACGTCAACCAACATGAACGCCAACGAGGTCATCGCCAACCGGGCGCTGGAGCTGCTGGGCCAGAACAAGGGCGACTACCATGTCCTGCACCCGAACGAGCATGTGAACATCGGCCAGAGCACCAACGACGTCTACCCGTCCGCGCTCAAGATCGCGACCTGGTTCGGCGTCCACGGACTGATCGACGCCATGGATATCCTGCGCGAGGCGTTCGAGGCCAAGGCCGAGGCCTTCAAGGACGTGCTGAAGATGGGCCGCACCCAGCTGCAGGACGCCGTGCCGATGACGCTGGGCCAGGAATTCAGCACCTATGCCGTGATGCTGGGCGAGGACCAGGCGCGGCTGCGCGAAGCGGTGATGCTGATCTGCGAGATCAACATGGGCGCCACCGCGATCGGCACCGGCATCACGGCGCACCCCGACTACGCGCCGCTGGTGCTGATGCACCTGCGCAAGATCACCGGCATTCCGCTGCAGACGGCGCCCAACCTGATCGAGGCCACCCAGGATTGCGGCGCGTTCGTGCAGCTGTCCGGCGTGCTCAAGCGGGTGGCGGTGAAACTGTCGAAGACCTGCAACGACCTGCGGCTGCTGTCCAGCGGCCCGCGCGCCGGCCTGGGCGAGATCAACCTGCCGGCCATGCAGGCGGGTTCCAGCATCATGCCCGGCAAGGTGAATCCGGTCATCCCGGAAGTGGTCAACCAGATCGCCTTCGAGGTCATCGGCAACGACGTCACCGTCAGCTTCGCCGCCGAGGCCGGACAGCTGCAGCTCAATGCCTTCGAGCCGATCATCGCGCACAGCATCTTCAAGAGCGTCAGCCACCTGCGCAGCGGCTGCCTGACGCTGACCGAACGCTGCGTGAAAGGGATTACCGCCAACGCGGACCGCCTGCGCGCATCGGTCGAGAACTCCATCGGCATCGTGACGGCGCTGAACCCATACATCGGCTACGCCAATGCCACGTCCGTGGCGCAGGAAGCGCACCTGAGCGGCGGCAGCGTGTACGACATCGTGCTGAGCCGGGGCCTGCTGTCCAAGGAACAGCTCGACGAGATCCTGCAGCCGGAAACGCTCACGCACCCCGTCGCGATGCACCCGGCCGCCGCGCGCAGGCCGCCTGGCGCGTCACAGGGCTAGACGGACTGATGGGCTGGGCGCGCGCCGGTGGCGCCTGCCCGCCTCAAGCCCATCCAAAGAACGCCGCCGCCTCGCGCAGCACCTCGTCGGGGATTTCCTCGGCCAGGTAGTGCGCGCCCGGCAACGGCCCGCCGTCGACCTGGTCGGCAATGGCGCGCCACAGGGCCAGCACGTCAAAGTTCCGGCCCACCGCGCCGCGCTCGCCCCACAGCGCGCGCACCGGCATGCGCAGGCGCTCGCCGGCGGCGCGGCCCTGGCGGTCATGCTCCAGGTCCACGGTGGCGGACGCGCGGTAATCCTCGCAGATGCCCGAGGCCCAGCCGGGCAGGCGCGCGACGCGCTCGTACTCGGCCATGGCCCGCGCGGAGAAATGCGCCAGCCCGCCGGGCCGCCCGCCCATGACCGAGCGCAGGTAGAACACCGGGTCGCGCTCGATCATGGTCTCCGGCATGGGCGCGGGCTGGATCAGCCAGAACCAGTGGAAGTACGCCTGCGCGAACGCGCGCGTGGTGTTCTCGTACATGTCCAGCGTGGGCGCGATGTCCAGCAGCATCATGCGCGTGACGGCTTGCCGGTGATCCAGCCCCAGCCGGTGCGCGACGCGCGCGCCACGGTCATGCGCCAGCACCTCGTAGCGTTCGTGCCCCAGCGCGCGCATCAACGCCGCCATATCCGCGGCCATAACGCGCTTGGAATGCGCGGCGTGGCCGGGCGCGGCGGGCGGCTTGCCGCTGTCGCCATAGCCGCGCAGGTCGGCGGCCACGCAGGTGCGATGCCGCGTCAGTTCCGGCCACAGGCGATGCCAGATGGCACTGGTCTGCGGATGGCCATGCAGCAGCAGCAGCGGCGGCCCGTCGCCGCCGACGCGGGCGGCGATGCGCACGCCATTGACGGCGTGCAGGCGGATCGGAAGGTCGAAGAAATCGCTATCGCTCATGCTCGTCCTGTGTCGTTTGCCCCGAAGGACGCCCGCCGGCCTCGCGGACCGGACGCCCGCTACATCCCGGCCCCGCGCCGCGCCCTCAGTCCTCGGCGCCCAGCAGCGGGCCGGCGCGCACGATGCCGCAGCGCTTGTGCGCGCGCATCACCACGGCCACGTCGCTGTTGAGCACGCCTTCCAGCTCGCCCAGCCGGCGCGTCACCACGTCCCAGAGCTGCGGACTGTCGCGGCACAGCACATGCCAGAACAGCTGCGACGCGCCGCTGGTGCCGAACAGGCAGCGCGTGTTCGGATCGCGCGCCAGATGCGCGGCCAGCGCATTGACCGCCTGCGGCCGCACCTGCACGGAAATCACCGCCTCCACCGGAAAGCCCACCAGCGACGGCTCGACTTCCACGCGGAAGCTCAGTGCGCGCCGGTCCACCAGGCTTTGCAGCATGCGGTGCGCGGTGGGCTCGCTGACGCCGACCTGCTCGGCCAGCTCGGCCAGGCTGGCGCGGCCGTCGCGCATCAGGTGGCCGGCCAGGCGCTGCTCGGATTCCGTGAGCGCGGCGGGCGGATTGGACGGCGCGGGCTCGAGCGCGGCGCCGGCCTCGGCCAGGATGCGCCACTGGCCCGCGCGGCGGAACGGCCGCAGCACCAGCCGCGCCTCGACATGCTCGACGCCGTCGATGGAAGGCAGCACCCGCGTCACCAGGTCCGGCATGTCGGCCTCGTCGGCCAGCGTCAGCTCGGCCATCAGGTCGGCCGAGCCGGCCAGCGTCACCGCCAACTGGCAGCTGTCCAGCGCCGCCAGCCGCTCGGCCACGTCAGGCACGCGCCCGGAACGGCAGCGCACCCAGGCGTGCAGCACCACGCCGCGGCCGGTGACCAGCGGGTCGGGCTCGGCGATGACGCGCAGCGCGTCGGCATCCATCAGGCGCTTCAGGCGCCGGGCCACCGTGCGCTCGGCAATGCCCGTGGCCGCCCCCAGCTCGCGCCAGGACGCGCGGGGCTCGGCCTGCAGGGCGACCAGACAGGCCAGATCGGTGTCATCGAGTGTTGGCATTAGGGACTTACCCTTACTTGACGTGACCATATTCATTAATCTAACGTGGCGGAAATTACCAAATCATAAAAATTAGACGGTCTTTTTGACCAAAAATAAACACCTGATTGAGGACTTCATGAGCAGCCCCTCCACGACCCTGCACGCCAAGCAGGGGGCCGCCGCCGCGCCCGTGTCGCGCGCCCGCACCATCCTGGCCGGTAGTGTAGGCAATGCCGTCGAATGGTTCGACTGGACCATCTACGCATCCTTCGCCATCTTCTTCTCCAGCCAGTTCTTCCCCGAAGGCAACGAGACCACCGCGCTGCTGGCCTCGTTCGGCATCTTCGCGGTCGGCTTCTTCATGCGCCCGGTGGGCGGCTGGCTGCTGGGCATCTTCTCCGACCGCTACGGCCGCAAGGCCGCGCTGGGCCTGACCATCCTGATGATGGCCGGCGGCTCGCTGATCATCGCCGTCACCCCCACCTACGCCACCATCGGCCTGGCCGCCCCGCTGCTGCTGACCGCCGCGCGCCTGCTGCAAGGCCTGTCGCTGGGCGGAGAGTATGCCTCGGCCACGACCTTCCTGGCGGAAATGGCGCCGTCCAACCGCCGCGGTTTCTACTCCAGCTTCGTGTTCTTCAGCGCCGCCGTCGGCATCCTGGCCGCGTCCGCCGTGGGCTGGGTGCTGACGTCCACCCTGACCAAGCCCGAGATGGCCGCCTGGGGCTGGCGCATTCCGTTCCTGCTGGGCGCGCTGGGCGGCCTGGCCGGCTTGTGGATCCGCCGCTCCATCCCGGAAACCGAAGCCTTCTCGCACAGCAAGAAGGCCGGCGTGGAAAAGCAGCCGCTGCGCACCCTGCTGCGCGAGCATCCGGTGGAAGTCCTGCGCATCGTCGGCTTCTCCATCCTGACGACCTTCGCGTTCTACATCTTCGTGGCCTACGTGCCCACCTACGCCATCCGCCAGGTGCACGCCGATCCGAAGACCGCCTTCGCCGCCAACACCGTCGCGCTGATCGTCTTCATGCTGGTGCAGCCGCTGTTCGGCGCGCTGTCGGACCGCATCGGCCGCAAGCCGCAGCTGATCGTGTTCGCCGCCGGCTACCTGATCTTCTTCTACCCCCTGATGACCACGCTGGGCCCGTCCTTCGGCTCGATCCTGGCGGTGGAACTGTTCGGCCTGGTGCTGTATGCCATGTACACGTCCATCGCGCCGGCCATCATGTCCGAGCAGTTCCCCACCAGCGTGCGCGCCGTCGGCATCGGCACGCCCTACAACCTGGTCGTGGCGCTGCTGGGCGGCACCACCCCCTACCTGCTGACCTGGCTGCAGAGCCAGGGCATGGAACGCTGGTTCTTCTACTACGTGCTGGCCGGCGCCGTGATCACGCTGATCACCTTCATCCGCATGCCCGAGACGGTCGGCCAGAAGCTCCGCTAAGGCCCGCCCGGCGCCGCCCTCCGCGCGGCGCGCCCCCGCGCTTTCCGGCACCGCAAGGTCCGGAAAGCCGTTTCATTTTCAGGAAGCCCCATGTCCGCACCCGATACCGCCCTGCACTTCCAAGACGCCCTCGGCATCGGCCGCGCCATCCGTCAGGGAACGCTGACGTCGCGCCAGGCCGCCACGCATTTCCTGGACCGCATCGAGCGCGCCGGCGCGCTCAACGCGTACAGCGTGGTCACGGCCGAGCGCGCGCTGGCGCAGGCGGACGCCGCCGACCGGCTGCTGGCCGCGGGCATCGTGCTGGGCCCGCTGCACGGCGTGCCGGTGGCGGTGAAGGACAGCGTGCAATGGGCAGGCACCGAAGCCACGCTGGGCTCGCAGGCGCGCGCCGGCCAGATCAGCGCCGACACCGCCCAGGCGCTGCGCGCCCTGGCCGCGCACGGCATGGTGATCCTGGGCAAGACGCGCATGACCGAATTCGCGTTCGGGCTGTCCGGCCAGAACGGCACGCAAGGCACCGCACGCAACCCCTGGGACGCCGTTCAGGCCCGCGCGCCGGGCGGCTCGTCCAGCGGCGCGGCCGTGGCCGTGGCCGCGGGGCTGGCGCCGATCGCGCTGGGCGGCGATACCGGCGGCTCCGTGCGCGCGCCGGCGGCGCTGAACGGACTGGTCGGCTACAAGCCGTCGACCGGCCTGATCAGCCGCGCCGGCAGCCTGCCGCTGTCGGACACGCTGGACGTGCTCGGCCCCATCGCCCGCAATGTCGCCGACGCGCGCGCGCTGGCCGTGCTGCTGTCCGGCCCCGACGTCGACGACGCCGCCACGCTGGCGCTGCCCCCGGGCTGCGTGACCGCGCTGCGCCATCCCGAAACGCGCGCCCCCGGCCCGCTGGCCGTGCTGGCGCCCGAGGCCTGGCCCGCCGCGCTGGGCGAGGCCAGCCTCGCGCTGTGGCGCCACACGCTGGACCAGCTGGCCGCCGCCGGCTACACGCCCCAGACCTGGACGCCCCCGCCCGGCCTGTCCTTCGACCGCATGGCCGAGGACAACTCGCTGGTGCTGGCCTACGAGGCCTACCGCTACTACGGCGCGCTGGCCGAAGACCCCGCCCAACCGCTCTGGACCGTGGTGCGCTCGCGCATCGCGGCCGGCGGCCGCATCCGCCAGGCCGACTACGAAGCCGCCCTGCAACGCCGCGACGCCGACATGGCCGCCTACGCCCGCGCCATGCAAGGCCACGACGCGCTGCTCATGCCCGCCTGCGACCAGGCCGCCCAACCGCTGGACGCCGCCGACCTGCGCCACGCCGGCCTGGGCAAGCTGCTGCGCCCGGCGAACTTTCTGGGCGCGGCGGCGATTTCGCTGCCGGCGGGGTTTGATGGGGAGGGGATGCCGATCGGGGTGCAGCTGTTGGCGCCGGCGGGGGAGGATGCGGCGTTGATGGATTGCGCGGCGGCGGTGGAGGGGGTGTTGGGGGTGGAGGTCAGGCGGCCGGGGGTGGGGGCTTGGGGGTTGTAGGAACCAGGGAGGGCAGGCGGCGAGGTTGTGGTGTTTGGGCGACTGGGAACTTGCTGCTCAGGGTGGTGCTGGATTCGGTTTTTTTCAGCACTGCCTGTACGGCAGAGAACCCGCGCCGCGCTGGCAAGCGCCACTGTAGCCTTTCTAAGCTGCCTGTGCGGCAGCGAACCATCGTGTAGCTGTCCTGCCACTGGCCGGCTTTTTCTAAGCTGCCTGTGCGGCAGCGAACGTAGCACGGTTGGCGGCAAGCTCTTTTTGGTTTTTCTAAGCTGCCTGTGCGGCAGCGAACTACCAGGGCTTGGCGCGCGACGCCGAGTTGGCTTTCTAAGCTGCCTGTGCGGCAGCGAACATAGTCCTCATAGTCAAGGTTTCCCTCCACCATTTTCTAAGCTGCCTGTGCGGCAGCGAACTTGAGCCGTCGGGGTCCGCAAACCATCCAGCATTTTCTAAGCTGCCTGTGCGGCAGCGAACGTGTCGCACGTCGAAGAGGCCGCGAAGGAAATTTTCTAAGCTGCCTGTGCGGCAGCGAACAGCATAAGTCACCTACCTAGCCGCTGCTTACTTTTCTAAGCTGCCTGTGCGGCAGCGAACATCCTGGGGCACATCAACCGCGCCCGCGATCGATTTCTAAGCTGCCTGTGCGGCAGCGAACTCCTTAAAGTCGCGCCCGTCCTTCTCAGTCTTTTTCTAAGCTGCCTGTGCGGCAGCGAACGTACTGGCTCCCGTACCTGATCGTTCTGTTCGTTTCTAAGCTGCCTGTGCGGCAGCGAACCACGTCGGGTCCGTCCTCATGACCCTGCTCGTTTTCTAAGCTGCCTGTGCGGCAGCGAACAAAGGGTGCGACAAACCGGGGCTTTACACCGGTTTCTAAGCTGCCTGTGCGGCAGCGAACGCTGAAGACCTACATGGGTTTTAAGGCCATGGATTTCTAAGCTGCCTGTGCGGCAGCGAACCATCTGATCTGCAAAGCCCTGGCTTGCCCCAATTTCTAAGCTGCCTGTGCGGCAGCGAACAGTGCAACCGCGACTACGCGTTGCTACCTGCAGTTTCTAAGCTGCCTGTGCGGCAGCGAACGAATGAGGGTGTCCATGGTGTCTCCTTGCCCCTTTCTAAGCTGCCTGTGCGGCAGCGAACGCACGAACCTGCGTGAACAGCGCAACTTCATTTTTCTAAGCTGCCTGTGCGGCAGCGAACATCAGCAGGCTGGTACGGTCCTTGGTGGCGGTTTTCTAAGCTGCCTGTGCGGCAGCGAACTCGTACAGCGCCAGCGCGCCGATGATCAGGAATTTCTAAGCTGCCTGTGCGGCAGCGAACGTGCACCAGCGTGCCGGCATCAACGGCGCCAATTTCTAAGCTGCCTGTGCGGCAGCGAACTATGGCCAAAAACCACTAACCCATTGATTTTTAAAGAAACAACGTTCAAAACCTCACCAACACCCAAATTCCGGGCGCATTCCTAACCCATTGATTTTTCAGGTCTTCCAATCACACCCAAAAAAAGGGTTCAAAACCACGGCACCGTACCGCCCTGGCTCAGGCCATAGGAATTGAACCCTCTACCGGCCCCGCCTTCCTCCCCGCGCTCCTGAGCAATGAACAGGCAGAACGGCTGCCTGGTGCTGGCGCTGTTCAGACGGACGAAGGGCAATTCGACCTGACGCTCGACGCTATCGGGAATGGCTGCGGTGGCCTGGTCCGCCGTTTCTCCCTTGCGACGCATGCGGCGGCGGCGCAGGCGTTCCGCGCTGGTCTTGAACTGACGGCGCTGCACCACGTAGCGCGGCGCGTCGGATGGCGCAAGCGCCAAGTCAGTCAGCCGAACGTGATCCCGCATGCCCTGCAGCCATGCCAGGGCCATCAGGCCCTGAAGCGCATCGGGATCGCCGTGCAACCTCAGTACCGAGCCCATGGTGCGCGGCCGCAAGCGGTATTGGGGAAAGCTGACCCCGATGCTTGCCGATTGAAGGTGCACCAAGGCCCGATGCAGCTTGGCCACCAACGCCCCCAGCAGATGCGCGTGGCTGAACTCTGGATCGGGCAACAAGGTGATGTCTATATAGTGGGTCGTCATGGCGGTCAGCTCGCGTCGCCGAACACGCCGCCACGGATCAGGACCGCCATCACGAAATGCTGTTGCTCGGCCGGCGGCACCTTGTCCTTGAGCAGCCAATCGTCCAACAGGGTATAGAAATCCTGCTTCTGCTTGGGCTGGCGATAGGCCTTGCCTTGCGTGGTGACCGAACCGTAGGGCTCCACGGCGATCGGCCCCAGATCGTGCGCGCCTTCGTACCAGGTATCGATAGTGCGCAAGGCATTGCCGATCTTCTGGGAATGGATGGCGGCGATCTCCAGGCCTTTCTCGCCGATCTGGTAGAGCGTCTTGCTCTTGTCGCCGCGCCCGCGATCCAGGATCAGTTCCTGGGACGGAAACACCTCCTGCCCGGCGCCTACTCGCAGGAAAGCCGTGACCTGCAGCAGCACATGACCGCCAGCTAGGCCCTCAGCGATCACAGAACCCAGTGACTTCACCTCATCACTCAACGCATCCAGCGCGCGCAGATTCTGCGCCAGGGCATCGAAGCGCCATTGCTGGTCAGCCTTGCCGTCCTTGAGCCGCGCCACATCCACGCGCACATGCTCCGCGCCGACCCGGTTGCGCCACAGGAAGCGGCCATTGGCCAGGTTGGCCGCATAGCGGTTGGCCAATTCGGCATAGCCGTGCTCCGTGACGTAGGACTGCACGGTCTGCAAGAGCTTGGCTTGGTATTGCGCGCTATTGCATGCGCTCGGCGTGCCCGTGCCGGGTAGCACGCGCAGCGTGAATTGCACCTTGAGCGTGTCGGCATCCGCAGGCAGGGTCGCCACGTCCACGGTTTGCAGGTTGGGGTTCTCTATCGCGGCGTCGAGCTTGGCGGGATCCTGGTCCTTGGCCTTGAGGCGGTTGGAGATGGTGCCGCGCACGGATTTCTCGCGCAGCCGAACGGGCGGCCACGATGCGGATTTCGCCAGATCCTCCCAGTTGCCGGCATGGAAGACGGCGTCGGAGGGATCCAGCTTGCGTTCAAAGGCCAGTACGGAGGCGGTCTTGAGTGCGTTCGACATGATGATTCAATCCTTGTAGATGGCGTATTCAAATCAACGGGACGAGCGGCGAGGCTCAGGAATAGGGATAGATCTCGTCGTCATCTTCCTGCCCGGTCTCATCCGTGACGGAAAGCTGCGACGGATCTGGCGCATAGTCGTTGCGGCAGCGATACAGGCCCAGGGCTTCGTCGGTCTCGGCGCGCCAGAACAACTGGTCCAGGTGCGTGAGCCGGTGCGGGCTGATCCATTCGCCCATGGAATAGACCGATTCGACGAAGCGCAACGGGGTCGCGGTATCGCGGGCGTTCAGGACAGAACCTGCTTCGTGCAGCGGCGATAGCGCGACATAGCCGACAGGAATCGGCACGGTCCAGCCGCTGCCGGCGCCGCGCCATGGATCCGCCCAGCGCTGCTTGCCATCGGCGGGCGTGGGTTCGCCGTCCTGGAGTAGTACCGGCTCGTGGTTGAAGCGCGAGGCATGGAGCCAGGCGTCCAGCAGGGACACCTGTGGATCGCGCTCGCGCAGGCGACTCAACCGATCAGCCAACAGGTCATCGCGTCCGACCAGAGCAAAACCTGGCAGCCACTGGCGCCGCCATTTGCGGAACTGCTCATCGCGTTTCTGCGTGTCGTCCGCAAGGACTGCCATCCAGGGACGCACACGCCGGCCGGGCGCGGCGCGTGAAGGCAGCAGGCTGCCGCCGGCTATGCGCATTTGGGACAGCACATCGCCTGCCTTGTCTGCCCAAGGCCGTGTGAAGGTGTCATCGTCGCCCAACAACTTTGACGCGGCGCCAGCAGCACGGTTTTCCGAGACGGTGAAAACCAGTGTGATTTCCAGATGAATGCGGCCTTCCTCAACAATGGCCGCCGTGCTGCCGTCCTTGTCCACGGGATTGCGGGTCAAGTTGAAGCTGCGCACATAGCCTTGTGTCGTCTGTTCCTGATGATGGTGGCAGATCACGCCTACGGTGTGCAGCCGCAGCGGGACGTTGGCCTTGACCAGATTTCGCTCCAGCGCCCACATCAGGCCGGTGAAGGCGGTGATGGAGGGAAAGCCGTGCGTCAGCGGGCTGGAGATGGCGTTGGCGTTTTGGATGCGGAGGTGGGGGAATACCAGAAGTGCTTCAGAGGAGAAGAGAGCATTCACCGTACGTCCCCCCGCCCTGCCGTAGGCGAATCACCGTCTTGACGCGAAATGCGATCAGACGCATCCAGCTGCCTGCGCAGTTCATGAAGCTGCTGAACGAATCCATCTTCGTCGGCAAGCAGTTCTTTTTTCCACTGCCGCGCCTCTACGTCTCCAACTGGCAATTGCGCAGACAAATGACGATTTAGCCAGTTCGCAAAACGGCGGCCAATCTCATTGGGCCAATTCATAAGCAGCCATTCTCGAGCGAACTCGGACTCTTCAGGCAACTCCCCCCGCAATGGATCCAGCCACAACTGTTCTTCTCGGGCCAGTTTCTGGAATCGTTCGACATCGCGCGTCCAGCCCGCAGGAAACGTCTGCAAGAATTCACCTGCCATCGTCACGATTTCGTCCACCACAACATCGATGTAGGCATCTCGACGTTGGCGGGTCTGTATGTTGGGTGCAGGTTCTGTAGCAAGAAACGCGCGCAGATCGCGAATTGCCCTGCGGATTTCCGGACGAACGATATAGAGCTTTTCAAATACCGATTCGACGTGAGCGGGTTGCCAGAGCTTCGTGCGGCTCCACGTCGGTGGCAACGAGGCGAGCAAATAGTTCACTCCGCCGCGCTCGCTATTCAGCTGCGAAATGTTCTGAGGCTTGGTGCCACCGAGCTTCTGTGCGGCCAGCCCCGGATAGTCCCGATACACGCCATCATGCGGCTTTCGCTCTCGCCTTGCCTGACGGGCCGCCTTGTTGGCATCGCCAAAACGATCCTCCTGAATTTGAGCGTACAACTCATGGACAAGAGATGTGGCGTGCAGGGGCGCGAGCAGCACATAGTCGTCATCTGTGCACGGATCGTCGGCAGCAAGCCAATACACCTGCTTGGCTCGCGTATGCGAACTGGGAGCGCCGGCACGTGGCTGTGTGAGCCCTATGAATGCATCACTCAAGCTTTGAGCTTGAGCCGGGTTGTCGTGCAAGGCTAGGCGTGCGGCCTCATCGTTCGTCAGCAATGCGGTCAGCAAGCTAATACCATCGACTTCAAGCTTCAGCAGCTTGTACACATCGAGCGCCGCAGCATTGCCGACCACATCCCCAACAAAGGACTGCCCCAACACATGGCTGCCCAGTTCCTTCAATGGAGACAGGCCGCGAGGGTCCACATAAAGATTGGTACCTCGAGCATCAGGATGTACTGGCTTGAGGGAATGGGTCACAGCCTGGATTTGTTCGACACGTTTGGCTGCGCTAAGTAGCCATGTGTCACGCGCGTACGCCGCAATGATCTCTTCGCGTTGAGAGTCATCGGGGCCTAGCTTTTCGAGCTTGGACTGCAATCGCTCCAGCAGGAATTGGTCGATTGCGGCACGAAAGCGTTCCTTGCGCCTTGTTACATGAACATCGGACATGGGGAATACCTTTCACGCAAAAAGGGAGATAATTTCCCAGTCAGCGATAGCCGACTGGGAAGGATGGATTACGGCGTTTCAGCCGTCACAGCTCTTCTGAGCGCGTGATTGCTTGTCACGATTCCTCTTCTCTTTGGTTGGTGCCTCGACAGCACGTTGTTGACATGTCGTGACGCAGATTCGAGCTGCGTCACGACCCCCTGCATAATTTAATCCAGTCAATGCAGCTGTGTAACGGCACAGTAAATTCATATTGCCGGTTTATCGTAGCTTGAAAGGGTGTTATCGTGCAAGCCTCTGTCGCCAGACAGCTTAGTAAAGTCACTGCAGCTGCGTGACGGCTACTCTTCTCTGCTGAACAAGCAGCATGAATTTGTCGGGACAGTCTTGCATCACGCAAGTTGACTCGTCATCTAACAGTGACAAACCCAACTCGTTGAACCCAGCCATTGCCATTTAGTCGCTACCCGACGCGACTCAGTCGCTTTCAATGGCGAGTGTATTGAGCACCTACGGGCAATACGTATTTACGATGCAAATACGTATCCGTATCGTTGACGTTGGACACTTTGCTACCACAGGCACCACCGTCAGAGTCTGCGCAAACTCCACGCACAACAACCCATTTCCCACGACAAGGTATTCGCATCATCTGCGCGCATCGCTCGGAACCATGGGAGTACTCCCGCCGTGCTGAAAGACCGCCTGAAATCCCGCCTGACCAAAGACCGTCCAATGACCTCGATCACGCTGCGCATTCCGGTGGACGTGGTCGAATCGATGAAGACCATCGCGCCGCATCGCGGCTTTTCCGGATACCAGGCCCTGCTCAAGTCATACCTCAGCGAAGGCTTGCGCCGTGACGAGCAGCAGTTCGCTTCCGCCTCGCATGCCCGGCTGGTTGAAGCGCTCAAGCGCCATGGCGTTTCCCCCGCGCTGATCGAGCAGGCCGAACGCGAAGCGGCCGACGCCTGACGCGGGCTGTGTCTGCGCACCGCCTCGCGCGAGCCCGCCCGCACGGTCGCCTTCATCATTTCGCCTTGAATCCCAGACACTCGTGATACCACCAGCCCTGCCCTGCGTTGTCGGGCAGGCTGGCGATGGCGTATCGCTGCGCGCAGTCCGGCAGCGACTGCCCCAGTTCCTGCGCCAGCGCCATCAAATCCTCCAACAAGTTGCCTCGCAGCCACGGTGTGACGCTGCCAGTCGCGATGCGTTCCAACGGCACCGAATGACGCTGGAAAGCATCGACCGGCACATGCAGGGGTTTCCTGCGATCCCGCTCGTCGACCACGCGATGCAGCAACAACCGCTCTTCCTCATCGTCAGGCAGCAGCGCCACATCCACGCGCGGAGCCGGATCATGGCGAAAGCGCTGGAACTGCGGCAACAGGCCCGTCAACCAAAGGTTCTCGCAACTGACCCAATGCAGGCTCGCCGAACGCTGCACGGACGGCGCGTTTGGATTGTCCGTGGCGGGGGGCAGCATCGCTTCGTGCATGCGCGCATGTTCCAGATCGACCAGATTGCGGGTGGGACGCGGCCCTTCCTTGACGACGGTGATGCGCGCGCGCGCGTCAACCGGCCAGATGGCCGCGCCGGCAGTTTCCCTGGCCAGCAGCGACTGCAGTTGATGCGACTTCAGATGGAAGTAACGCTCCATGCCCGTCTTGCCGCCGACCTCATCCATCTCAAAGCCAGGCTTGCAGAAGGCGGCCTTGCCCGGCAACTTTTCATACGCCCGCAGATTGCTGTCCAGCACCCGCATGTTCACCCCGCCCGCCGGGCCTGCCCGATGCCGCCGCACCCGTCCGGCCAGCTGGATAAGCGATCGCATCGACGATGGTTCGACCACGGCCCAGTCGTAGTCATGGTCTCGCCCCACTTCCGTGACCGGCGAACCCAGGACGATGAACAGGTGATGCGGTTCCGGGCTGGCGTCCATCAGGGCGCGTATCGACGGCTGCTGGAAGACCGGATCGGCTCCATCGGCGGAGCGGCGGTCAAGCACGGTGTCGAGCTGCCGCTCGATGCTGGAACGCGCCAGCAAGGGAAACTGCGAGTGGTAGACGCACAGGTGCACGCGCACACCAGACGCGGGCGCGCCTTGGGCGTACATGGCCAGCGCCACGTCGAACAACGGACCGATGTTCGCCATGCGGATCAGGCCGAAGCTCACGCGCTTGCCGCTGGCCGGGTCGACGCCATGGTTGTGCGGCTGCTGATGCATTTCCCAGGCCTGCTCCAGCACGTGGCGGGCGAAGTCGCGGCGCCGTTCTGCTTCGTCCATTGCGCTCCACTCGGCCGGCAGCGCCGCAATGGCGGCCAGCCGGCGCGGCTCGGCCTGGGCGAGCTGTACCAGACGCTTTTCCACGAAGCGCGCGTGGCAGGCACGAAAACCCTGCGCATCGGCGCAATCCTGCTCCTGCTGATGGAACTCGTCCATCCACAGGCAGCAGATGGCGGCGGGTTCGCCGGGCCGCTCGGCGCGATGACGCTGATACACCTCGCGTCCGGCGCGGTAGGCCAGGAACAGCCCCTCGACCAGCGCCGGCGGCAAGGTGGCCGAGGACAGCAACACGCGCGCACCCAGCAATCCCGCCCAATGCACCAGCCGCGTCAACGCGGGCAGGTCGGCCATGTCGAAATCGTCCGGCTCGTCCAGCACCAGGTCGCTGGTCATGAGCCGCAGCATGGGCGCGATCTGGCGGCCGCCGCGCAGGCTTTCCGTGGCGGGGGTCAGATGGTCCACGGTGCAGGCCAGCACGGGCGCGGCGATCAGCGAGCGAACCTGGGCATCGTCGGTCAGGCGTTGCAACAGCGGATGTCGCTCGTCGCCCTCGAACAGCACTTGCCCGCCTTCGTCGAGCAGCGCCTGACGCGAAGCCGAGCCCGTCGCCTCGGCCCGGGCTTCCCAGTATTCGAACAAGGCGCGGCTGGCGCCGCCGCCGACCTTGATGGCCAGCTGCTCATCGCCCAGGCCCAGATCCTTTTGAAACACGCGCCCCGTCTGCAAGGTCAGGGTGCGCAAGCCAATGGCGAATGCGCAGCGCATGCCCATGCCAGGGTCGGCCAAGGCATTCATGATGCGGGCATTGCCCAATGTCTTGCCGCAGCCGGTCGACGCCATATTGACGATGAACGCGCCCTGACGCCGCGCGCGCTCACGCACGCCGGCGGCCAGGTCGGCCGCCTTGTCCTGCCACTGGAATCGCGGATTGGAATTGCGCTTTTTCAGGCCACGGTGATTTTGCAAGGCAGGCAGGCTGCGCGTCAGCGTGGGCAACGAACGCGCCACCAATGTGGCATGGGCCTGCACGCCGAGCAGGTGTTCGTCCAGCGTCTGGTTGAACAGGACCTTCCCGGCTGGCGCATCATGGTTTCCGCGCGTGTTCGCGTACAGCGGATAGCTCGCATTGCGATAGGGCTTGCGCTGCGCTTCGTCCTCGATGCTTGAGTAATGATGATCGGCCAGCATCAGGCACATGCGCGAGACGTGCATCGCGAATGGGTCCGTCATTGCCGTGTCCCAGTCCGACGGCCGCGGTAGCTCCAGCAGTTTGCGTGCATAGCGTGCGGCCTGCTTGCGCCATGCAAGTGTGCCTACAGGCAGCCCAAGCGGAAAATGCCAGTGGGCATGCACACTGGCAACGGACGCATCCTCGCGAGGTTCATTCCAATCGGCGCTGATTCGCTGCAACAGCCCGTGCAGCTCGGCGGCGTTCACGAACCGGGGATGGGCGCCAAAGCGCCGCCAGCGATACTGCGGTTGATCGATATCCTCGCCGATACTGCCGCTGTCCTGCGGCACCGGCTTGCATGGCAGACGATGGTGCGTCAGCACCAGCCAGGCCACGGCCTGAGCCAACGGCGGCAACGAGGCGAAGGGCGGGCATTCTCGGGCCTGCGGCTCGTCAATACCGTCGCGCAGCAGGCGGCCCCCTTCGGTATCCAGCCATGACATCTCGAAAGCCTGTGCTTGCGCGTCCGCATCGGCGCTAGCGGCCAGCCGACGCAGCCAACCCGCGTCGTCGTCATCGCCCACAAAGGCCTGGAACAAGCGCACCGATACCCATTCATGACGATAGTGATTGCGCTCTCGCAAGCCAGGCTGCTTGAGACGATCCTGGAACGCCTGCGTCGCTTTTCCCAGATCGTGCATCAGAGCGGCCAGCGCGGTCAGCGCCGTCATCAGCGGCAAATGATGCCAGTGGCTTTCGTCTTCGACACGCAGCACATCGCTGGCTGTGGTGTTGGTGGGGACGGCGCCCACGGCGTTGAACTGACGCGCATCGCCGACGATCCACAGCAGTTCGCTATGGTCGCGGCCGCGTATCCAGTGGCAGGCCACGGCGGTGTTCTTGCGCGCGCGCTGGCGCAGCAGCCGGCGCACGGCGTCCAGGCCGGCCTGGGTGATGGGCGTCTGCCAGGTACGGTCTCCGCGCCGCTCGGCATACTGGTCCAGGATGCGGCGCGTCTCGGTCAGCGCCCGCTTGGAGCATTGGGACACGAAAAGCACGTTCATGGCCGGGGCTCCGTATCATCCCCCAGGGCCGCCAGGCGCGACGTTTCCAGCGCGATGCGCTTGAGCGTGTCGATGACGAAATCCAGGGCCTCGTTGCGCGTCAGCGCCTCGATGGATTGGCGGCGGAACTGCTGTTCGTCGTCGCCGCGCATGGCCGACAGAAAGGCTTGCGGCAATATCACGGCGTCCTTGATCAGGTCCGCGGCATCAAACACCAGGCCACCACGACGCGTCTTGCCGTGCAGAACGGCCAGGCCATGCGGCAGGCCCAGCACCCAGGTGGCGGTAGCGCCCAGGCCATATGCCAGGTAGTTGCCATGGTCGAGATAGCGGTTGGCGATATCCGTGCCGCTACCACGCTTGGCCCTGGTGAAATCGCCGTAGCCCACCGTATCGACGGCAAGCTTGAACAGTGATTTAGTCAGCTGCGCTTCGCCGAGCAACAACGCGGTGACGTCCGGCGCATTGTCGATCTGCGTACCGGCTTGCTGCCGCAGCGCCGTCAGACGTTCACCGTCCACCTCGAAACCGGACTCGCGCATGGCGCGCGTGGTCCATGCGGTGTGCAGGCACTGCAACCGCGCAGCCTGTAATTGCTTGGCGGCATGCAGGCGCAACCCGTCGTCGAACCAGAACCGGACCCAGGCCTGCAAATACTCCGTCGGCCGATATTCGCTTTGCGGTGCGAACCAGGCCACCTCGACATCCAGCTCGTTGGCGCTGAACAGCGGCGTGCCTCCGCCGCCGCAAAAACCGACCAGCACGCCTGCCTTGGCCAGCTCGCGCATCGCCGCCTGTGTGACGGACGTGCCCGTCCCGAGCAGGATGCTGGTGGTATTGGCAATGGGAATGTTCCAGTACAGCTGTTTCTTGCCCGTATCCGTCACATACTCGACGCGGCCGCCATTGACCAACACCCGGCAATGTTCCAGGTAATAGATGTTGGCGCGCTTGGAATGCAGAATGCTCTTGAGATCGGCGGCGCGTATCGCTTCCATGCTTTCCCCGTTGCAGATTCGGACGAGGGCCAGTCAAACAGATTCCGTCGCACAGCGTCAAGGCATCGATCATGGGAAGAATCTGAAAAACATCTTGAACGCCGAACGGATGCCGATGGCTTGATTTCCATCACTACGGGCTGGGCATGCTCTGCATGGATCGCGAACGGAGATTCCCATTCCACACAAACGACAAAAAGTCTCGAACAACAAAAAACCCCGACACCGTTACCGATGTCGGGGTTTTGCCGGACAGCCATGCTGTCCGATGCAAGCAATCAGCGCTTAAACCGCCTTCTTCAGTTCCTGCACCTTGTCCGTGGCTTCCCACGAGAATTCCGGCTCGGAACGGCCGAAGTGGCCGTAGGCGGCGGTCTTGGTGTAGATCGGGCGCAGCAGGTCCAGCATGTTGACGATGCCCTTCGGACGCAGGTCGAAGTGGTCGCGCACCAGCTTGGCGATCTGGTCGTCAGGGATGACGCCGGTGCCTTCGGTGTAGACGGTGATGTTGATGGGCTCGGCCACGCCGATGGCGTAGCTGACCTGCACCTGGCACTGGCGCGCCAGGCCGGCGGCCACGATGTTCTTGGCCACGTAGCGGGCCGCGTAGGCGGCCGAGCGGTCGACCTTGGACGGATCCTTGCCCGAGAACGCGCCGCCGCCGTGCGGGCACGCGCCGCCGTAGGTGTCGACGATGATCTTGCGGCCGGTCAGGCCGCAATCGCCTTGCGGGCCGCCGATGACGAAGCGGCCGGTCGGGTTGACCAGGAACTTGGTCTGGGGCGTGATCAGGCCTTCGGGGAAGCTGGGCTTGATGATGTCTTCGATGACGGCTTCACGGATCGCGGCTTGCGAGATCTCGGGCGCGTGCTGGGTCGACAGCACCACGGTGTCGACTTCCACCGGACGGCCGTTGACATAGCGGAAGGTCACTTGCGACTTGGCGTCCGGGCGCAGCCACGGCAGGCGGCCGTCCTTGCGCAGCTCGCTCTGGCGCTGCACCAGGCGGTGCGAGTACCAGATCGGCGCGGGCATCAGGTCGGGGGTTTCGTCGCAGGCGTAGCCGAACATCAGGCCCTGGTCGCCGGCGCCCTGGTTCAGGTAGTCCTCGGAGCTGCGGTCCACGCCCTGGGCGATGTCGGGCGACTGCTTGTCGTAGGCGACCAGCACCGCGCAGCCCTTGTAGTCGATGCCGTATTCGGTGTTGTCGTAGCCGATGCGGCGGATCGTGTCGCGCGCGACCTGGATGTAGTCGACGTTGGCGGTGGTGGTGATCTCGCCAGCCAGCACGACCAGGCCGGTGTTGCACAGCGTCTCGGCGGCCACGCGGGCGTTGGGGTCCTGCGTGAAGATGGCGTCCAGGATCGAATCGGAGATCTGGTCGGCTACCTTGTCGGGGTGCCCTTCGGAGACGGATTCGGAAGTGAAGAGAAAATCGTTGTTGGCCACAGATGCGTCCTTTGCTGCCCGCTTGGCGCAGGCGTTGGTTCACAAGGCGCGTAGCACCCCGGACTGCATGACATAGTGCTTTCTGGGCGCGACGCTTTAGCGGATTCGACAGGGACCGCGCATCGCGCCAGCCCCCTGTCGTCGCCCCGCAAGTTGTCGGTTAACTCGGCGACCTGCTGATTTTAAGCGAAAATGCCATCCTTATGCTTGCCCGGGACCTGCCCCTGTTTCCCGAGCACCGGCACGACCATGCCCGACTTTGACCCTTTGCCGCATGCTTCTCGCCCTGTTCCGCCTGTTCGCCTCCCTGCCCCTGCCGGCCGCGCACGCGCTCGGCCGCCTGGCCGGACGGCTGGTCTATGCCTGCCCGGGCAAGTACCGGCGCCGGCTGCAGGCCAATGCCGCCCAGGCCGGCTACCCCGATCCGGCCTTCGCCCGGCGGGCCGCGGCCCAGGCCGGCGCCATGATCCTGGAAATGCCCCGGGTATGGTTCCGCAATGAGCAGAGCCTGGCCCAGGTGGTGTCGGACGACAACGAGGTGGTGGCGGCCGCGCGCGCCGAGAACCGCGGCATCCTGTTCCTGACGCCGCACCTGGGCTGCTTCGAGATCACCGCCCGCTACCTGGCGCGGCTGATGCCCATGACGGTGATGTTCCGCCCGCCGCGCAAGGACATCCTGGCGCCTCTGCTCGAGACGGCGCGCAACAGTTCGGCGGTCAACGCCGTGCCCGCGACCATGCAAGGCGTGCGGGAATTCGTGCGCGCGCTGCGCCGCGGCGAATCGGTGGGCATGCTGCCCGACCAGGCGCCCGGCGTGGGCGACGGCGTCTGGGCGCCCTTCTTCGGACGCATGGCCTATACCATGACGCTGCCGGGCAAGCTGGCCACCCAGACCAGCGTGCCCATCATCCTGACCGCGGGCGAGCGCCTGCCGGGCGGCCGTGGCTGGCGCATCCACTATGTGCGCGTGCCCGAGCCGCTGCCGGCCGAGCCCGAGGCCCAGGCCGCGCTGCTGAACGCCGCCATGGAAACGCTGATCCGGCGCTGCCCCGAGCAATACCTGTGGAGCTACAACCGCTACAAGACGCCGCGCGGCGCGCCGCCGGCCCCGCAGGCCGACGCGGCCCCGACCGCCGGCTGAGCCGGAACGCCGCTCCGCAGTCCCGGTATTTCATTCCTACGCCATGAGCAATCCCAAGAAAACACGCACGCTCGTTACCCTGATGAAATGGTTCGGCCGCATGCGGCCGTCCACCCGGCTGCGCGTCGGCGCGGCACTCGGCTGGCTGGCCCTGAAGCTGGCGAAGTCGCGCGTGCGCATCGTGCGCAAGAATCTTGAGCTGTGCTTTCCCGACCAGCCCGAGGCGGTGCGCGAGCGCTGGGTCGCCGAGCACTTCCGCGCGCTGGCGCAGTCGATCGTGGACCGCGGCGTGCTCTGGTACGGCACGCCCGAGGCAGTGCGCGAGCTGGTCACCGAAAGCGGTTCCGAACGCATCAACGACCTGACCGCGCAGGGCCGCTCCGTCATCCTGCTGGCGCCGCACTTCATCGGCCTGGACGCCGCCGCCACGCGCCTGACCATGGAAGTGCCCAGCGCCGCCACCATGTACACGCCGCAGAGCGACCCGCACATCGACGCGCTGGTCGCCGCCGGCCGCGCCCGCTTCAACGAGGTCTTCCTGGTCAGCCGCAAGGACGGCGTGCGCGACCTGGTGCGCCACCTGCGCGCGCCGCGCCCGGTCTATTACCTGCCCGACATGGACTTCGGCCGCCAGGGCGCGACGTTCGTGCCCTTCTTCGGCGTGCAGGCCGCCACGCTGCTGGCCACGGCCCAGCTGGCCAAGAAATGGGATGCCGCCGTCCTGCCGGTGCTGGACTTCTGGAATCCCGAGACCGGCAAGTATCACGCCGAGGTGCTGCCGCCGCTGGAGAACTTCCCCGGCGAGGACACCCTGGAAGAAGCCACCGCGCGCCTGAACCGCGAACTGGAAGCCTGGGTGCGCCGCTGCCCCAGCCAGTATTACTGGGTGCACCGCCGCTTCAAGACCCGCCCGCCGGGCGAGCCCAAGATCTACTGAGGCCGCCCGCCTGCCCGCGCCCCCGGGAATGGGCGATAATCCCGCCATGAACTGGAACTTCACCAAAATGCATGGCGCGGGCAACGATTTCGTCGTCCTGGACGGCGTGCGCCAGACCATCGAGATGACGCCCGAGCGCGCCCGCGCGCTGGGCGACCGGCATTTCGGCGTCGGCGCCGACCAGATCCTGCTGGTCGAGCGCGCCACCCGGCCGGACGCCGATTTCCGCTACCGCATTTTCAATGCCGACGGCAGCGAGGTCGAGCATTGCGGCAACGGCGCCCGCTGCTTCGTGCGCTTCGTGCATGAACAGGGCCTGTCCGACAAGAACCCGCTGCGCGCCGAGATCTCCACCGGCATCCTGGTGCTGGACGAAGGCGACGACGAGCAGGTCACCGTGGACATGGGCAGCACCCGCTTCCAGCCGTCCGCCCTGCCCTTCGACACCGCCGGCCTGGCTTCGCGCCAGCAAGGCCAGGACACGCTGTGGGCGCTGGAACTCGATGCCCCCGCCGGCCTGCCGCGCTCGGTCGAAGTATCGGCGGTGGCCATTTCCAACCCGCACGCGGTGCAGGTGGTCGACAATGTGGACGCCTTCCCCGTCGGCGTGATCGGCCCGCTGGTCGAGACCCACGCGCGCTTTCCGCGCCGGGTCAACGCCGGCTTCATGCAGGTCATGGACCGCAACAACATCCGCCTGCGCGTCCATGAACGCGGCGCCGGCGAGACGCTGGCCTGTGGCACGGGCGCCTGCGCGGCTGTGGCCGCCGGCATCCGCCGCGGCCTGCTCGACTCGCCGGTGCGCGTCCAGGCGCGCGGCGGCGTGCTCACCGTGGCCTGGGACGGCGCGCAGCTGCGCATGACCGGCCCGGCCGAATCCGTATTTTCCGGGCAGATCGACATCGACAAGCTCGTCTTTTCCATGGCGCTGAACCGCTGACCCCATGACCGATACCGCATTCACCGCCCAAGACATCGCCGCCTTCCTGCAGGAACATCCCGGCTTCTTCGACGAGCACGCCGAGGTCTTCGCCACGCTGCAGGTGCCACACCCGCACGGCTCGCGCGCCATCTCGCTGGGCGAGCGCCAGATCATGACGCTGCGCGAGCGCAACCGCGAACTGGAATGGCGCATTAACGAGCTGGTGCGCAACGCCAGCGCCAGCGAGAGCATCGGCGCGCACATCGCCAAGTGGTGCTGCCGCCTGCTGTCGGAATCCGAGCCGCAGCGCGTGCCGGGCGAGATCGCGCTGGGCCTGGCCGAACAGTTCGACCTGAACCATGTCGCGCTGCGCCTGTGGAACCTGTCGGGGCAACCCGACAACGGCTACGGCGAGCGGGTAAGCGCCGACCTGCGCGCCTTCGCCGACAGCCTGAAGGCGCCGTACTGCGGCACCGACACCGGCTTCGAGGCCGTGGCCTGGCTGGACGCCAAGCCCAAGTCGCTGGCCCTGGTGCCGCTGCGCCTGGAAGCCGACGGCCCCAGCGTGGGCCTCTTGGTGCTCGGTTCGGACGACGCCGAACGCTTCAGCCCGGACATGGGCACCACCTTCCTGGAATCCATCGGCCAGCTGGCCTCGGCGGCCCTGCACCGCCTGGAGCCGGCCGCGCCCAAGGCCTAGCGCCGCCCAGGCGGACGCGACGGATGACGCCATGACGCAAGCCGACACTGCCGACGCCCCGTCCGAACCGCTGCCCGGTCCCATGCAGGACTGGCTGCGGCACCTGGAAGCCAACCGCCGCTACTCGCCGCACACGCTGGCCGGCTACCGCCGCGAACTGCATTTCCTGCACGAACTGGCAGGCAAGGCCGGCCAGCCGCTGGACAAGCTGGCCAACGGCCACATCCGCCAGTTCGTGGCGCGATTGCACGCGCAGGGCCGCGGCCCGCGCAGCCTGGCCCGCACGCTGGCCGCCTGGCGCGGCTTCTACAAATGGTGGGCGCCATCGATGGACATGGCTGGCAATCCGGTGGCCGGCGTGCGCGCGCCCAAGGCCCCGCGCGCCCTGCCCAAGGCGCTGTCGGTGGACCAGACCCAGGCACTGCTGGACCGCGCCCCCGCCCAGGTCGCCAACGAACCGGCGGCCCTGCGCGACCAGGCCATGTTCGAACTGTTCTATTCCAGCGGCCTGCGGCTGTCTGAACTGGTCGGCCTGGACCTGCGCTACGAGCGCTCCGCGCAATACGAGTCCCGCGGCTGGCTCAACCTGGATGAAGCGGAGGTCGTGGTGCTGGGCAAGGGCGGCAAGCGCCGTTCGGTGCCCGTGGGCCAGGCCGCACTGGCGGCCCTGCGCAAGTGGATCGCGGCGCGGCCGCAGCTGATGCCCTTCAGCGCCGCGCCCGAGGATGCCGCCGCCCTGTTCCTGGGCGCGCGCGGCCGCCGCATCTCGCCGCGCGTGGTGCAGCTGCAGCTGGCGCGCGTGGCGCGCGAGGCCGGCCTGCCCACGCATGTGCATCCGCACGTGCTGCGGCACAGCTTCGCCAGCCACGTGCTGCAATCGGCCCAGGACCTGCGCGCCGTGCAGGAAATGCTGGGCCACGCCAACATCTCCACCACACAGGTCTACACGCGCCTGGACTTCCAGCATCTGGCCAAGGCCTACGATCAGGCGCATCCGCGCGCCGGCCGCAAGTCCTGACGGCGGCCGTTCGCGGACGCCTCAACCGCCGCCGGCCAGCATCCCGCCCAGCAGCAGAATGCCCAGCAGCAGCACCGCCAGGGCCGCCAAGGCCTCGACGCCGTAGCGCAGCCGCGCCGCGCCGGCGCTGGACAGGCGCGCGCCCAGCCGGTTGGCCGCGCCGCCGGCGGCCACCGCCAGGCAGGCCAGCGCGGCGACCGTCAGCCCCGTACCCAGGCCCATCGCCAGGGCCGATGCGATGCCGGCGGCGAAGAATCCCTGCGATAGCGAAAAGACCAGCACGATCAGCGCGCCGCTGCAGGGCCGCAGCCCGACCGCCAGGATGGCCGACACGGCGCGCCGCCAGTTCATCGGCCCGGCGACCTGCTCCGCCGCCGGCGCATGGGCGTGGCCGCAACCGCAGTCCTCGTGATGAACGTGATCATGCTCGTGATGATGCGTCGTCGCATGGCCCTGTCCGCCCGGCGCCGACACGCGCACGGCGATTGCCCGCAGCGCCGCAGCACCCTTGGGCGGGGATGCGGCCAGCGCCTGAACGGCAGGCGGCGCCGTGCGCCGCGCATCGGCCCTCCGCCGAAGCAATGGCCTCAGCGCCTTGAGCCAGACCAGCCAGACGCCCAGCAAGGTCACCAGCGCATACGAGGCCAGCTCCAGCCAGCGCGTCGCCTGATTCATGACGGCCGCCGTGGCATCGAAAACCAGCGCCAGCACGGCGACCAGCGCGATCGCCACCAGCGCCTGGATCAATGACGACAACAGCGCCAGCAGCGCGCCGTTGCGCGCGGTCTGCCGGTTGGCCAGCACATAGGAGGAGATCACGGCCTTGCCATGCCCCGGCCCCAGGGCGTGGAAGACGCCGTAGGCGAAGGACAGGCCCGCCAGCGCCCAGGCCGCGCCGCCCTCGGCCTGCCAGGCCCGCACGGCGCCGGTCAGCTGGCGGTAGAAGTGCGTCTGCCAGGCCGAGACCTGGCCGAAGAAGCCCGCCAGCCAGCCCGGACCCGCCATGCCGCCACCGCTCTCGGGCACGCCGAAAGGATGCGCGGACTGTGACCAGGCCGGACCCGCCCACGCCAGCAGCACCGCCAGCGCGAGCGCCAGGACCGGGGACCAGGCGCGCAACGTGCCGGCCAGCCGCATCACGGGCAGCGAACCTCGATGCGATGCGTGAGGCCCTTGGTGATGGCGAACAGTTCTTCCGGCAGCGCGTCCGGGTCGGCCGGAATCGCGGCCAGCTGCTGCATGGTGTTCCAATCCAGTTCCTTGGGCTTGCGGTAGGCCCGGTTGCAGGCCGCGGCCTGCGGTCCGCCCAGCGTGACCGCGTCCTTTTCGTCGAACGCGTAGGCGACGAAATAGGTCGGGTCATAGATGTCGATCTGCGCGCCGTCCGCGCCCAGCGCCATGGGCTCGGCCAGCGGCAGCGTGAAGGCCAGCGACAGGCGGCCGGCCTTCGCGTCCCAGTCCACGCGCGCATCGCGCGGCGCGGCGAAAGCCGCGCTCTTGCCATCCACGGACACGCGCGTGAAGTAATGCGAGATCGGCTCGCCCAGCGCCTTCATCCAGTCGCGCGCCATGCCGGCGCGCGTGTCGGCGGCCAGCGAGCCGTCCTTGCTTTTCTTCAGGCCCTGCGTGGCATAGGCGCCGAACATCTCGTCAAATAGCCAGACCTGCCGCACGGCGGTGATGCGCTTGTCCGCGTCCAGGTCGATCACCGCGCGCGCGTCGATCCACATGTGGGGATGCGCGCTGGCGGCCGAGGCCGCCAGCAGGCCGGCGGCAACGCTCAGGGCTGCAAGGCCGCGGCGAGTTGGCGTGCGTTCCATTCAAACATTTCCAGGTAGGTGGCGCCGGGCTGTCCAGGCTTGGACAGGGCATCGGAATAGAGCGTACCACCCACCTTCGCGCCGGTTTCGCGCGCGATCTGCTGCACCAGCCGTGGGCTGGTGATGTTCTCGACGAACACGGCCGGCACGCGCTCGCGCTTGACCTGTTCGATGATGCGGGCCACGTCGGCGGCCGATGGTTCGGCGGCGGTGGACACGCCGGCCACGGCGATGAACGTCACGCCGTAGGCATCGCCGAAATAGCCGAACGCGTCGTGCGAGGTGACGACCTTGCGGCGCTCGGCGGGAATCGCTGCGAAGGTCTGGCGGATCGCGGCGTCCAGCTTCTCGATGCGCACGCCGTAGGCGAGCGCGCGCTGGCGATAGGCGTCGGCATGGGCGGGATCCGCCGCCGCCAGGCCCTCGGCCACGTTGCGCGCGTAGCGCGCGCCGTTGGCCAGGTTCTGCCACGCGTGCGGATCGGCGTCGCCGTGGTGATGATGGTGCCCGCCCTTGTCGCCATCGGCATCGCCTTTGCCATGGTCGTGGTCGTGGTCGTGGCCATGATCATGCCCGCCGCCGGCGAACTTGCGCGGCGTCACACCTTCGGACGCCACCACCTTCCTGCCGGCGAAGCCCGAGGCCTTTTCCAGCCGCGGCAGCCAGGCCTCGAAGTCCAGGCCATTGACGACCAGCAGCTGCGCGCCAGCCAGCTTCTTGGCATCCGCGGGCGTGGGCTCGTATTCGTGGGCGTCGCCATCGGGACCGACCAGCGTGCTCACGCTCACATCCTTTCCGCCAACCTCGCGCACGATGTCGCCCAGGATGGAAAAGCTGGCCACCACCTTCAGCGGTTCGGCCGCGTAGGCCGGCGTCAGGGCGGTGGACAGGCACAGGCCGGCGGCGGCCAGCAGGGCGCGCCGGCGCGGCGCGGAGATGAAATCGTTCATGGCGGATCTCCGGAAGAATCAGGCGCGGCCGGCAAGACGGCGCGCCCGCAGCAGCCCGCCTCGCGGGCCGCCGACGATGGAAAAGAGGTAACAGCCGCCCGCGGCCAGGATGATGGCGGGCGAGGCGGGCACATTGAAGTGATAGGAAACCAGCAGGCCGGCCACGGACGAGAACAGCCCCAGCCCGGCCGCCAGCGGAATCTGGCGCGCGGCGGACAGCGCCCAGAAGCGGGCCGATGCGGCGGGCAGCATCATCATCCCCACCACCATCAGCGTGCCCAGCACCTGGAAGCCCGCCACCAGGTTCACCACCACCAGCACCAGGAAGCCCATGTGCACCCAGCCGCCCGCGCCGCCGCTGGCGCGCAGGAATCCCGGGTCCAGGCATTCAGCCACCAGCAGGCGATAGATGGCGGCCACCACCAACAGCGTGACGCTGGCCGTGCCCGTGACCAGCAGCAGGGCATCGTCATCCAGCCCCAGCACGGTGCCGAACAGCACGTGCAGCAGGTCCATGTTGGAGCCGCGCAGCGACACCAGCAGCACGCCCAGGCCGAGCGAGATCAGATAGAAGGCGGCGAAGCTGGCGTCCTCGCGCAGCGGCGTGAGCCGCGCCACCAGGCCCGACAGCAGCGCCACCGCCAGGCCGGTCAGGATGCCGCCCAGCATCATGGCCCACAACGACAGCCCGGACAGCAGGAAGCCCGCCGCCACGCCCGGCAGAATGGCGTGCGACATGGCGTCGCCCATCAGGCTCATGCGCCGCAGCACCAGGAACACGCCCAACGGCGCGGCGCCCAGCGACAGCGCGCAGGCGCCGGCCAGGGCGCGCCGCATGAAGCCGTAGTCCAGGAACGGCGAAACGATCCAGCCGGCCAGCGTCATGCCAGGCTCCCGCCTTGCCGCTCGCGCGCGGCACGCAGATGCGCCTCGCTCAAGGCCTCTTCCGTGCGGCCCCAGGCCACGACGGATCCGGACAGCAGCAGGCATTGCGGAAAATGGCCGCGCACGACATCCAGGTCGTGCAGCACGGCGATCACGGTGCGGCCCTGCTGGTGCAGGCCGCAGAGCAGCGCCATGAGCTGTTCGGCGGTATGGCTGTCCACGGCGGCGAAGGGCTCGTCCAGCAGCAGCACCGGCGCATCCTGCACCAGCATGCGCGCGAACAGCGCGCGCTGCATCTGGCCGCCGGACAGGGCATCCAGGCCGCGGCCCGCCTCGGCGGCCAGGCCCACGGTCTCCAGCGCCTGCATGCAGCCGTCGAGTTCCTCGCCACGGTAGCGGCGCCAGGCGCCGACCCGCCGCCAGGCGCCCATCGCCACCAGCTCCAGCACCGTCATGGGAAAACTGCGATCCAGCTCGGCGGCCTGCGGCAGCCACGCCAGGCCGGCGCGGCCCGCGCCGGCGATCCGCAAGGCGCCGGCCATCGGGGGCAGCACGCCCATGATGCCCTTGATCAGCGTGGACTTGCCGGCGCCGTTCGGACCGACCACCGCGGTCATGCCGCCGGCGACGAAGCTGCCGGAGACGGAGCGCAGCGCCGGATGCCCGTGCCAGCCGAAGGAGATCTGGTCGAGTTCGATGGCGGCGTCGGCGACGGCGCAACCCGCGGCGGACCCGGGCGGCAGCGCGGCGCTCATGCGCCCCACCAACCCAGCGCCCAGCTGGTCAGCGCCCACAGGCCGCCGGCGGCCAGCGCCGCGCCGGCCATGCGGCGCCATGCGGAAACCAGGAAAGCGGAACGGGCAAGACGCCGCGCGGGCGTGGCGCCCGGCCTCGGCGGCAGAAGCGTGAAGTGGGACATACGGCGAAAAGCAAGAAAAAGGCGGCGGGCGGCGAAGCCGGGAGGAGCTGAGCTCAGGCTAGTTTCTATTATGTTATATCATAACTAATCCACTTGGATTTTCCTGGACCCGCCCGCATCTGGAGGTTTTCTGCTACCTTCCAGCCATCGCGCGCGCGGCGCGCGTGCTTCACCCCCTTGATAGATATCGCCCGCCATGCCCGCTACGCCCCGCTCTCCCCGCAGTGACACCGTAGGCGCCCAGCTCAGCGTCGCCGAAGCGCTGTGCGAACAGCGCGGACGCCGCCTCACGCCCATCCGCCGCAAGGTGCTGGAACTGCTGCTGCGCCACGGCCGCAGCCTGAAGGCCTACGAATTGCTGGACGCCATGCGCGAAGTGCACCCTGGCGCGGCACCCCCGACCGTCTACCGGGCACTGGATTTCCTGATGGACGAAGGCCTGGTCCACCGCCTGGACGCCGTCAACGCCTGGAGCGCCTGCCACGACGCAGGCGGCGCGCCGCATGATCTGCTGGTGGTCTGTACCGGCTGCGGCGCGGTGGCCGAGCTGTCCGATCCCGCCATGAGCCGCCAGCTGGCCGAACGCGTAGCCCAGACCGGCTTCACGCTGGCCACCCACGAAACCGAGATCCGCGCGCTCTGCCCGCAGTGCCAGCAGAAGCAGCCCGCCGACGCCGGCCACCACAACCACCGGCACTGAGCACCGTCCGGCAAGGGCAGCGACAGGGGCGGACAATCCGCCCCTTTTATTTTGCACGCCGCCCGCATTCCCCAGGTGCCCCACAAACGCGGTCGCGCGGAGCCGGCTCCGCCGGTCCGCAGCGGCGCCCCCTTGAGGAGGACGCGCCGCAGGCGCTCGGGGGTGGGTCTCCCCCTCGGAAGCGCCGCAGGCGCTTCGTGGGTGAACCTTCCCATGGCCTCCCCTACTCTTGAAACCGGGCAAACCGCCCCCAAATAGTGGTATCGCCCGATACTTGATGGCGTACAGCCGCGATCTGGCCGGGCTCCGGCCCCGGGTTATTCCGGGGGTTTGCCCCCCGCCCCCGACTGTGCTGTAATCCTGCGTCCGGTCGCCATTGGCGGCCTTCGCAGCCCGTGGCAGAACGACATCCGGCAGGTGGCTGCACCGATCGCAGCGCCGGCTTGGCGGCCCTGGCGGGCCAGGAGACGCAACGCGTCCTGGCAGTCACAGTGCCGGCAATCCGCGAAAGATCGGCTCACATCCACCGGCACGCCCACTTGGCGGTCGCCGCAAGCGGCGCCGCTGGACCGCCCGCCTAGTCCCTGTCTGTTTAACTTCACGCAAGCAGCTTCGCCATGAACACCCCGCGCAGTTTGGACAAAATGGTTCCCGTCACCATCCTCACCGGCTTTCTCGGTGCGGGCAAGACCACCCTGCTCAAGCGCATCCTGACCGAATTCCATGGCCGCCGCGTCGCGGTCATCGAAAATGAATTCGGACCGGAAAGCATCGACAACGACCTGCTGGTGCAGGACCGCGACGAGGAAATCATCGAGCTGTCCAACGGCTGCGTCTGCTGCACGGTCCGCGGCGACCTGATGCGCACGCTGTCCGACCTGCGCGCCAAGCGCCAGGCCGGCGAGCTGAACTTCGAGCGCGTCATCCTGGAAACCACCGGCATGGCCAACCCCGGCCCGGTGTGCCAGACCTTCTTCATGGACGACGACATCGCCGAGTACTACCGCCTGGACGCGGTGGTGACGGTGGTCGACGCCAAGCACGGCATGGTCACGCTGGACGAACAGTCCGAAGCGCAGAAGCAGGTCGGCTTCGCCGATCGCATCCTGATCTCCAAGCGCGACCTGGTCAACGAAGCCGACTACGAAGCGCTGCGCAACCGCCTGGTGCACATGAACCCGCGCGCGCCGATCACGCCGGTCAACTTCGGCGAAGTGGACCTGAAGTCCATCATCGACATCAGCGGCTTCAACCTGAATTCCATTCTCGACATCGACCCGGACTTCCTGGCCGATGAGCACCCCGACGCGGCCCACAACCATGCCCACGGGCATGACCACGGCCACGATCACGGCCATGGCCACGATCACGACGATCATGAGCACGCCGGCGAGTGCGGGGCGCATTGCAATCATGCCCATCACCATCATCACCACCAGCACGACGACGAGATCGGCGCCTTCGTGTTCCGCTCGAACAAGCCGTTCGATCCGGCCCGCCTGGAAGAATTCCTGGGCGGCGTGGTGCAGGTCTATGGTCCCGACCTGCTGCGCTACAAGGGCATCCTGTACATGAAGGGCATCAACCGCCGCATGTTGTTCCAGGGCGTGCACATGATGATGGGCGCCGAACCCGGCAAGCCGTGGACCGCGGCCGAAAAACCGTCGACCAAGATGGTCTTCATCGGACGCAAGCTGCCCCAGGAAATTTTCACCCGGGGCTTGGAGCAGTGCCTGGCGGGGTAAACCCCCGTCCTGGATACGTGACGCGATGCGACGAAGGCAGTACTGTGAGGTACGAATAGCGTAGGCAGAAGGCAGCACGAACCGGGAAGGGATCCCGCGCCAGGATCGATTCATAGTGGAGTGTTTACATGGCTACCAAGGCAGCAACCAAGAAATCAAGCAAGTCGACGAGCGATACGGCGATTGATCTGCCCAGCGAAAAAGAATTGCTGGCCATGCCCGAGTCCGACTATATGAACGAGCGCCAGCTGGCGTTCTTCAAGGAACGGCTCAAACAACTCGAACAGGACATCCTGGCCAACGCCGGCGAGACCACCGAGCACCTGCGGGAAACCCAGTTCGTGCCGGACCCCGCCGACCGCGCCACGATCGAGGAAGAGCACGCGCTGGAACTGCGCACGCGCGATCGCGAGCGCAAGCTGCTCAAGAAGGTGCAGCAGTCCATCGCCCGCATCGACAGCGGCGAATATGGCTGGTGTGAGGAAACCGGCGAACCCATCGGCATCCCCCGCCTGCTGGCCCGCCCCACGGCCACCCTGTCGCTGGAAGCGCAGGAACGCCGCGAAATGCGTCAAAAACTCTACGGCGATTGAGCTTGCCCCCTCGAAGCGCTTACGCGCTTCCCCCAGGGGCACCGCTACGGACCGGAAGGTTGAGACCCGCCCCCGAGCGCTACGCGCTTCCCCCCCAGGGGCGCCGCTACGGACCGGCAAAGCCGGCTCCGTGCGGCCCCGATGAAGTGGCATCGGCTTCATGCGTCGGGAGTGGCTGGGGGGGTGACAGGATGGTTTTGCAGATACGTTCCGTAATCCGTCCGTCGTGCTGAAAGGCTATGCTGGTTTCCAGCATGGCCTTTTTCTTTTTCCGGAACGAAGATGGCCATGCGGCGGCTCCGGGTCGATGGCGCGCCTTGTGCCGCCCGGTCTTTGTCCGCTTCCAGGCCGCTGCGCCGCGCCTTGAATTTTTCCGGCCCGCCCCCAGCTAGTCCTTTCAAAGGAAGGAACGCATGGAACAATTTCACGCCACCACCATCGTGTGCGTGCGTCGCGGCAACCGCGTCGCACTGGGCGGCGATGGCCAGGTCACCCTGGGCAACATCGTCATCAAGGGCACGGCGCGCAAGATCCGCCGCCTGTACCACGACAAGATCCTGGCCGGCTTCGCCGGCGCCACCGCCGACGCGTTCACGCTGCAGGAGCGCTTCGAGGCCAAGCTCGAGAAGCACCAGGGCAACCTGATGCGCGCGGCGGTCGAACTCACCCGCGACTGGCGCACCGACCGCGTGCTGCGCCGCCTGGAAGCCATGCTGATCGTGGCCGACGCCGAGCACACGCTGGTGCTGACCGGCAACGGCGACGTGCTCGAGCCCGAGCACGGCCTGGCGGCCATCGGCTCGGGCGGCGCCTATGCCCAGTCGGCCGCGCTGGCGCTGCTGCGCAACACCGAGCTGTCACCCGAGGCCGTCGTCAAGCAGTCGCTGGAAATCGCCGGCGACCTGTGCATCTACACCAACCAGAACCACGTCATCGAAACGCTGGGCGAATGACGCACGCCGCACGGCGCGCCCACAGCGCCGCGCTGCCCCCAACCCCGCCTAGCCCGAAGGACCCGCTCTCATGTCCGCATCCAACATGACGCCCGGAGAAATCGTCTCCGAACTCGACAAATACATCGTCGGCCAGAACCGCGCCAAGCGCGCCGTCGCCGTCGCGCTGCGCAACCGCTGGCGCCGCCAGCAGGTGGCCGAGCCGCTGCGCCACGAGATCCACCCCAAGAACATCCTGATGATCGGCCCCACCGGCGTGGGCAAGACCGAGATCGCGCGCCGCCTGGCCAAGCTGGCCAACGCGCCCTTCATCAAGATCGAGGCCACCAAGTTCACGGAAGTGGGCTACGTCGGCCGCGACGTCGACACCATCATCCGCGACCTGACCGAATACTCGATCAAGCAGACCCGCGAGCTGGAAATGCGCCGCGTGCGCACCCAGGCCGAGGACGCCGCCGAAGACCGCATCCTGGACGCGCTGGTGCCGCCGGCCCGCGGCGTATCGGGCGAGCCCGAGCGCGGCGAGGACAACAGCGCCCGCCAGACCTTCCGCAAGCGCCTGCGCGAAGGCAAGATCGACGATCTGGAAATCGAGATCGAAGTAGCCCAGGCCGCGCCGCAGATGGACGTGATGACGCCGCCCGGCATGGAAGAAATGGCCGAGCAGCTGCGTGGCATGTTCGCCGGCCTGGCGCGCGACAAGACCAAGCCCAAGAAGATGAAGGTGCGCGACGCCTTCAAGCTGATCGTCGACGAGGAAGCGGCCAAGCGCATCAACGAGGAAGACCTGCGCACCGCCGCCATCAACAATGTCGAACAGAACGGCATCGTCTTCCTGGACGAGATCGACAAAATCGCCGCCCGCCAGGAAACCGGCGGCGCCGACGTGTCGCGCCAGGGCGTGCAGCGCGACCTGCTGCCGCTGGTCGAAGGCACCACGGTGAACACCCGCTACGGCATGGTCCGCACCGACCACATCCTGTTCATCGCCTCGGGCGCCTTCCACCTGTCGCGCCCGTCCGACCTGATCCCCGAGCTGCAGGGCCGCTTCCCGATCCGCGTCGAACTGGATTCGCTGTCGGCCGAGGATTTCGTGCGCATCCTGTCGTCCACCGACGCCTCGCTGACCAAGCAGTACACCGCGCTGATGGCCACCGAGGGCCTGGAGCTGGAGTTCACCGAGGAAGGCGTGCGCCGCCTGGCCGAGCTGGCCTACGACGTCAACGAAACCACCGAGAACATCGGCGCGCGCCGCCTGTACACGGTGATGGAGAAGCTGCTGGACGAGCTGTCGTTCGATGCCACCTCCACCAGCGACAAGACGGTGCGGATCGACGCCGCCTACGTCAACGCGCAACTGGCCGAAGCGGCCAGCAGCCAGGATCTGGCGCGCTACGTGCTGTAAAACGATCGGGCGGACGGATGCAGCCATCCGTCCGCCCGATCGGCAAGCACCCGCAGACTACTTGGCCGCCGTCGGTGCCCCCAGCGGCTTGCCCGTATAGCTCAGGCCGCTCAGCTCTTTCTGGGCCTTCTCTGGCGTTTCCAGCTCCAGCACGATGCGGCCCACCAGCAGACCCACCGACGGGGAGCTGCGCACGTACTTGGTTTCGCCCGCATCCAGCACGAAACTCAGCGTCTTTTCCGTCTCGGTGGACGCCGCTGCCTTGTACGCACCCTGGGGCCTGTCCACATAGAAGAACCCGCCGGGCTGCGAACGACCCACCACTTCATCGTTCAAACGGATATCGGTCTGCAAGGCCGCGCCGAACATCGATGCCGAACGCAGGAAATAAATACGCCCTTCTCCCGTTTGCACCGCCGGAATGCTGGATGCCATCTGCGCATGCTTCACGCCCGAAGCACATCCGGCCATCATGACCGAAACCAGCGCCGCCAGGGTAATCTTCACTGCTCGCTTCACTGCAAACCTCCAAGCTTCAAGGGAAGAGGAGACGCCAGCGCCGAGTAGGCCTGGTCTCCCGGTAGATAGAACCCTACGAGGGTTCCGCCAGAAACCACCAGCCAGGCCTCGTGCACTTGCCTGCCTTCAATCGTGAAGACCGTGCCGACTGGACGGAATACCTCGCCTTCTGCAATGGCGCCCGCCGCTCGCCAGAGACTGCCCTTGCCGATTTCGCGCTTGAACCCAGTGGGCAGCTTCACCACCAGCGTTTCCTCGACGCTCCGATTCGGCTCCTGCCCGACTGCGGCTGCCGGAGCCGCCAGACGGGATGGCGCGTACTGCACGGGCGCCGCGCAAGCCGCAATCAAGCACACGAGCGTCGACGCCCCCACCCAATACAACCAGCGATTCGTGTTGAACATTGGACATGAATAAATGAACCAATAATTTTCTCATTGTAACTACCCATCACAGTCAACGGCCATAAAAAAACGGCGCTATGCGCCGTTTTCTTCAACCCCTGGACAGATTCAATTACTGATCGCCGTCACCACATACTTGCCGTCCTTGCGCTCGGCGGTGAACTTCACCTTGTCGCCGGCCTTGATCTTGGCCAGTAGCGCCGGATCGGCTTCGTACACCAGCGTCATGGCTGGCAGGTCCAGCGCCTTGATGGCGTCGTGCTTGATCGTCACCTTGCCGGCGGCCGGATCGACGCGGCGCACCTCGCCGCTGGCGTCGGCCTGCTGGGCAAAGGCCAGCGGCGTGGCCAGGGACACGACCGCCATCGCGGTGGCGATCGCCATGGGGGTGGCGTATCTGCGGTTGAAAGCCATGGACTCATCCTCCTGTAGCAACGAAAGCCTGCGCCGGACCGAGGCCGCGAACGCGCTTTCCACAATGCTAGGATAGCGCCCGAACGCAACAGTTCCCCACCGATTACGCAACAATTCCGACGTTTGTTTGCGGCGCGCCCCGGTGAACCCGGCCCGGGCTTACCAAGCCGTCGATTCCCTAACGCTTCGTCACCGACTACAGGAGCCGCCATGGCCAACCGCCTATCCGTCATCGCCACCCGCACCGGGGACGACGGCACCACCGGACTGGGGGACGGCTCCCGCTGCGCCAAGGACGCCCCCCGCGTGGCGGCGCTGGGAGACGTGGACGAACTGAACAGCGCCATTGGCCTGCTGCTGACCGAAACACTGCCCGAGGACGTGGCCGCGGACCTGCTGGCCATCCAGCATGACCTGTTCGACATGGGCGCGGAGCTGTGCATACCGGGCCATGCGGCGCTGAAAGAGGAACAGATCGCCCGCCTGGACGCCCGGCTGGCCCACTACAACGCGGCGCTGCCGCCCTTGCGCGAGTTCATCCTGCCCGGCGGCTCGCGTACCGCCGCGCTTGCGCACGTGGCGCGCGCGACCTGCCGGCGCGCGGAACGGGCGGTGGTGGCGCTGGCGCGCACCGACAACGTCAATGCGCCGGTAAGACAGTATTTGAACCGTCTGTCGGACCTGATGTTCGTGCTGGCGCGGCATCTGAACGTCGCGGCCGGTAAAACCGATGTCTTCTGGAGCAGCAGCCACTCCCGGCAAGGCTGATTGCGGACAGCGCGGGGCTTTGCGGCATAATGGATTATCTGCACGCCCACGCGGAATGCGTCCTTTCCGAGGCCCTTGAAGACAATGAGTATTCTTGTTACTGGTGGCGCCGGCTTTATTGGCTCGAATTTTGTGCTGGATTGGCTGGCTCAAGACGATGAGCCAGTAATCACTCTGGACAAACTGACCTACGCGGGCAATATCGCGAACCTGGCCTCGTTGAAAACCCACCCTGGGCACATATTCGTGCACGGCGATATTGGCGACAGCGCGCTGGTGGCCAGCTTGCTGACCCGACATCAACCCAGGGCCATCCTGAATTTCGCGGCCGAATCGCATGTCGACCGGTCCATATACGGGCCGGGCGCATTCATTCAGACCAATATCGTCGGCACCTTCAACCTGCTCGAAGCCGTCCGCGAATACTGGAATCCGCTGCCCGAGCCCGCCAGGCGTCATTTCCGGTTCCTGCACGTGTCCACGGACGAAGTCTATGGATCGCTGGATGCCACGGCGCCCGCCTTCACGGAATCAAGCCGGTACGAACCCAACAGCCCATACTCGGCGAGCAAGGCGGCGAGCGACCATCTGGTGCGCGCCTATCACCATACCTATGGGCTGCCGGTCCTGACGACGAACTGTTCGAATAACTACGGGCCCTATCATTTTCCCGAGAAACTGATTCCGCTGGTTATCCATAATGCGCTGGCCGGCAAGCCCTTGCCCATATACGGAGACGGCCAGCAGATTCGCGACTGGCTTTACGTCAAGGACCATTGCAGCGCGATACGCCGGGTGCTGGCGGACGGCGAGTCCGGGGCGACCTACAACGTGGGCGGGAACAACGAAAAGGCCAATCTGGACGTTGTGCACGCCCTGTGCGAATTGCTCGACGAACTCCGCCCGCGCCGCGACGGCCAGAGCTACAGGACGCAGATCAGCTTCGTCAAGGATCGGCCGGGACACGACCGGCGCTATGCGATCGATGCCTCGCGCCTGGCTCGCGAACTGGGATGGCAGCCCGCCGAGACCTTTGAGACCGGATTGCGCAAGACCGTCATCTGGTACCTGCAGAACCCGGCCTGGGTTTCCAATATCGTTTCCGGGGCGTACCGCGACTGGGTCCAGACCCACTACCAGGCCTAGCGCCCAGGCGGCCCGGCCGCCCTCGCCCGACAGATGCCCGTGAACCCGGTGCCCCATGAAAATCCTACTCCTAGGCAAGAACGGACAGATCGGCCATGAACTGAGGCGCTCCCTGCTGCCATTGGGCACGGTCGTGGCGCTTGGCAGGCAGGAGGCCGACCTTGCGGATGCCGGGCAATTGAGCGCCGCGCTCGAAGCGCAAGCGCCCGATATGATCGTGAACGCCGCGGCCTACACGGCCGTGGACAAGGCCGAGTCGGATCCCGTCATGGCGCGCGCCATCAATACCGATGCCGTCCGCGTGCTGGCCCGCTACGCACGGGATCATGGCGTCCTGCTGGTGCAGTATTCGACGGACTACGTCTTTGACGGCGCCCAAGGCACGCCATACCAGCCCGGCGACGCGACGAATCCACTCAGCGTCTACGGCGTCACCAAGCGCGATGGCGAAAGCGCCATCCTCGACAGCGGCTGCCGCGCCCTGATCCTGCGTACCAGCTGGGTCCATTCGGCGCACGGCGGCAACTTCGTCAAGACCATCCTGCGACTGGCCCGGGAACGCGACGCGCTGAATATCGTGGCCGACCAGCATGGCGCGCCCACATCGGCCGAACTGATCGCCGATGTCACCGCGCACGCCATCGCCGCCAGCCAGCGCGGCGCCCTGCCCCACGGCATCCATCATCTGACGGCGCGGGGCGAGACGACCTGGCACGGGCTCGCGCGATACGTGGTGTCGCGGGCGCTGCGACAAGGCGTCGCGCTGCGCGCCAGCGCCGGCGCCATCCACCCCATCGCGACTCAGGACTACCCGCTGCCGGCCGCGCGGCCCCGGAATTCCCGCCTTGATACCCGCAGCCTGAGCGACTCGCTCAAACTGCAGCTGCCCGACTGGACGGTGCACGTCGACCGGACCGTGGATCAACTCACGTCATTGGAGCAAGCCGCATGAAGCGCAAAGGCATCATACTGGCCGGCGGTTCCGGCACGCGGCTGCACCCGGCCACCCTGGCGATCAGCAAGCAGCTGCTGCCCGTGTTCGACAAGCCGATGATCTATTACCCGCTCAGCACGCTCATGCTCGCGGGCATCCAGGACATCCTGGTCATTTCCACGCCCCAGGACTCGCCGCGTTTCCAGCAGCTGCTCGGATCCGGCGAGCAATGGGGACTGAACCTGCAATACGCGGTGCAGCCCTCGCCCGACGGCCTGGCCCAGGCCTTTCTCATCGGCGATACGTTCATCGGCAACGCCCCCTGCGCGCTGGTGCTGGGCGACAACATCTTCTACGGCCACGATCTGACGTATCTGCTCCAGGACGCCAACGAACGCCAGCATGGCGCGAGCATATTCGCCTACCACGTCAACGATCCCGAACGATATGGCGTGGCAGAGTTCGATGCGAGCGGCAAGGTGCTGTCGCTGGAAGAAAAGCCCAAGCAGCCCAAATCCAACTACGTGGTGACCGGCCTCTATTTCTACGACCAGCAGGTCGTGGATATCGCCAGGCAGATCCGGCCGTCCGCCCGCGGCGAACTGGAAATCACCGACGTCAACCGGACCTACCTGGAACAAGGCCAGCTTGCCGTGGAAATCATGGGACGCGGCTATGCCTGGCTGGATACCGGCACGCACGAGTCGCTGCTGGAGGCAAGCCAGTTCATTTCCACTCTGGAAAACCGCCAGGGCCTGAAGGTCGCCTGTCCCGAGGAAATCGCCTATCGGCGCCAATGGATTTCCGCCGCGCAGCTCGAAGCCCTGGCCGCGCCCATGGCCAAGAACGGTTACGGCAAATACCTGCAACGCCTGCTGGTGGAAAAGGTCTACTGATGCAAGCCACCCGATTGGCCATTCCCGATATCGTGCTGTTCGAACCCAGGGTCTTCGGCGATGACCGGGGCTTCTTCATGGAGAGCTTCAATCAGCATGTCTTCCAGCAGCTGACCCGGCTGGACACGACCTTTGTCCAGGACAACCACAGCAAGAGCGCGCGAGGCGTGCTGCGGGGCCTGCACTACCAGCTGGCGCCAAAGGCGCAAGGCAAGCTCGTGCGCGTGGTGCGCGGCGCGGTGTTCGATGTCGCGGTCGATATCCGGAAGAGCTCGCCCAGCTTCGGGCAATGGGTCGGCACCGAGCTCAGCGAAACGAATCGCCGCCAGCTCTGGATCCCGCCCGGCTTTGCCCACGGCTTCCTGGTCTTGAGCGAGTCCGCCGAATTCCTGTACAAGACGACGGAATACTACGCACCCGACCTCGAGCGTTGCATCATCTGGAACGACCCCCGGTTGGCGATCGACTGGCCCGCCGGCATGGACCCTCAGCTTTCCGCCAAGGACCAGCAGGCCCCGCCGTTCGCGGCGGCGGAGTATTTCCCCTGACGCCTGCGGCCGTGCAAAGAAAAACGGACCGGACGGGCGTAGAGCCCTGTCCGGTCCGTCATGGCCGTGAATGCGGCCGGGCCGTCGCCGGCCCCGGCGCTCAGTTGACGCCCGCCGCGTGCGCCTGCTCGTCCGCATGGTACGAAGACCGCACCATCGCGCCCACCGCCGCGTGCGTGAAGCCCATCGCATAGGCCTCGCGCTCGAACATCGCGAACGTATCCGGATGCACGTAGCGCAGCACCGGCAGATGGTGCTCCGACGGCTGCAGGTACTGGCCGATGGTCAGCATGTCCACGTTGTGCTCGCGCATGTCGCGCATCACCTGCAGGATTTCCTCGTCGGTCTCGCCCAGGCCCAGCATCAGGCCGGACTTGGTCGGCACCTCGGGATGCAGCTTCTTGAACTCGGCCAGCAGCTTCAGCGAGTGCAGGTAGTCCGAACCCGGACGAGCCTGCTTGTACAGGCGCGGCACGGTTTCCAGGTTGTGGTTCATGACGTCCGGAGGACCGGCGTTCAGGATGGTCAGCGCGCGGTCCAGGCGGCCGCGGAAGTCGGGCACCAGCACCTCGATGCGGGTGGTGGGCGACAGTTCGCGGATATGCGTGATGCAATCGACGAAATGGCCGGCGCCGCCGTCGCGCAGGTCGTCCCGGTCGACCGAGGTGATGACCACGTAGGACAGCTTCATCGCGGCGATGGTGCGCGCGAGGTTCTCGGGTTCCTTGGGGTCCAGCGGATCGGGACGTCCGTGGCCCACGTCACAGAAGGGGCAACGGCGCGTGCACTTGTCGCCCATGATCATGAACGTGGCCGTGCCCTTGCCGAAGCATTCGCCGATGTTGGGGCAGGACGCTTCCTCGCAGACCGTGTGCAGGTTGTGCTCGCGCAGGATGCGCTTGATGTCGTAGAAGCGCGAGCCGGGCGCGGCGGCCTTGACGCGGATCCATTCCGGCTTCTTCAGGCGTTCGGCCGGAACGATCTTGATCGGAATGCGCGCGGTCTTGGCCTGCGACTTCTGCTTTTGCGTCGGATCGTAGGCCGCGGCGGAAGCGGCGGCGGATTCGTCCGAGGGGACAGGGGACTCGACAAGCGTGGACATGAGGCACCTTCATGACCGGCGCGCCCAGGCGCCCGGTCCGAGACAAAAAAGGGCATTTTACCCTCCATGGCCCCGCCGCGCCCGCCGGGGGGCCATCCAGGGGCGACGCCGGCGCCTGGGTTATCGTCACGGCTGTCGTTTTCCTTGACTCGCGCCCATGTCCGCAACACCCCGCCCCATCGCCCTGATCGCCCCTCGCCTGGACACGGGGCCGGCGGCGCAAGCCGCCCAGGCCTGCGCCGGCATCCTGGCCGGCGCGGGCTACTACCTGGCGGCCGGTCCCTGGCATGAGCCGGCATCGGGGCCAGGACTGCATGCGCTGGCCCCGGCCGCCGCGCTAAGCCTTGGACCGGTGGACCCTCCCGGCCTGCGCGCCGCCCTGGCGGCGCTGGAAATCCCTGTCGTGGAAACCTGGGCGGCGCCCGCCGGCCCGCTGGACAGCGCCGTGCTGCTCGCCAATGCCGAATCGGGCCGCCTGGCTGCCCGCCATTTCGCCGACAAGCGCTACGCGCGCGTCGCCTGCGTCAGCGCCGACACGCCGTGGGAACGCGAGCGCCGCCAGGGTTTCCTCGACGCCGCGCGGACGCTGGGCCTGGAACTGGCAGCCGACATCGTGCAGCCCGAGGCCTGGCAGCTGAACGACGGCCGGATGGCCTTCCTGCGGCTGCTAGCCACCAATACCCTGTTCGACGCCGTGTTCGCCAGTTCGGACCTGCTGGCCGCCGCCTGCGTGTCCGAGGCCCACAACCGCGATCTGCATGTGCCGCAGGATGTCGCGGTGCTGGGGTTTTCGGAGGACGGCAGCGCGGCGCAGTGGGCGCCGGGCCTGAGCACCCTCACGGCCAGCGCGGCGGAGGTGGGCCGGCGCGCCGGCCTGCTGCTGCTGGAACGGCTGGCGGGCGATCGCGGACCGGGCGCGCGCATCATGCTGGAGGCGGTCCTGGAAGCGCGGCTCAGCACCTGAGCGCTGCAGGCTGCCGCACCGACGATGCGGCAGGCACGAAGCAGGCTGCGTGACCGACCTTCGCCCAGCCACGCGAACCGCTCGGCGTCCGGCGCAAAGCCGCCGGACGGAGCCGGATTACGCGCCCTGGACGGTGGCTGCGCCGTAGCGCGCCGCTTCGCCCATGTCCCGCAACATGGCATCCGCTTCGCGCAGGAAGGCTGGCGTGGCGGTCTGGGGCACGCGGTCCAGCCAAGGCTTGGCCTCGTCGCGCCGGCCGCGTTGCAGCAGCAGCCGGCCCAGATGGAACATGCCCCGAAAATCGCCGCCCTCGGCGGCGCGCCGGTAGCAGTCGAACGCCTGCTCCAGATCCCGCGGCACGACGCTTCCGGCCTCGTGGAAACGCCCCACCACGCCGATGGACTTCACGTGCCCGGACTGCGCCGCGCGCTGGTACAGGGCCAGCGCGGCGGCCGGATCCTGCGCCACGCCGCCGCGGCCATCGCGCAGCATGTGGGCGTAGTTGTACATGCCCCAGTCCAGGCCGCGATCGGCGGCCAGCCGGAACCAATAGGCGGCCACGGTCTCGTCGCGCGCCACGCCCCAGCCGTTCTCGTAGCAGCGGCCCACCATGTTGATGGACATGAGGTGATCGGCCTGCGCGGCGCGCTTGAACCAGCCCAGCGCGGCCTCGGCGTCGCGCGCCATGCCATGGCCGTCGAGCAGCATCTGGCCCAGGATGGCCTGGGCCTCCAGCAGCCCCAGGTCGGCGGCGGCCTGGATCCAGGCGGCGTAGGCCTCTGGCGGACCGGCGCGCAGCGCGGCGAGCTGCTCGGGCGTGGTGGCGGAAATGTCTGCCGCGGTGATGGGTTTCATGTTGGACGAGAAGGATCTGGCGGGACGGCGGATGGCGGGGGCTGCGTCTGAACCGGCGTTCAGACGGGGCTACAGGCGGGTTCGCCGCCGACCGCCGTGGGCCGTGCGCGGCGCCAGGCGGCAACCAGATTGCGCGCCAGCGCCTCGCCCACGTCCGCCAGCTCGCGGCGCACGCCGCAGGCCGCCATGTCGACGGTGCGCAGGCCGGCGTAGCCGCAGGGATTGATGCCCAGAAAGGGCGCCAGGTCCATGTCCACGTTCAACGACACCCCGTGATAGGCGCGGCCGTTGCGGATCTTGATGCCCAGCGCGGCGATCTTGGCCAGCTCGCCGCCGCCGTCGGGATCCGGCACATACACGCCCGGCGCGCCGGGCTTGCGGCAGGCCCCCGCCACGCCGGCCCCGGCCAGCGTATCGATGACCGCGCCCTCGAGCAACGTGACGTATTCCTTGACGTACATGTCAACGCGCCGCAGGTCGAACAGCGCATAGGCCATGACCTGGCCCGGGCCGTGATACGTGACCTGCCCGCCCCGGTCGCAATGCACGATGGGGATGCCATCGGGATTGAGCACATGCTCGGGCGAGCCCGCCTGCCCCAGCGTGTAGACCGGCGCGTGCTCGCAGAGCCAGATCTCGTCCGGCGTGTCGGCGCCGCGCAGGTTGGTGTAGTCCTGCATGTCGCGCCAGACCGACAGGTAGTCGGCCGGACTCGCGAGCCACTTGATCACAGCCATGCCGGCCTAGATGACGATCGACACCATGGGGTGGCCATGCAGCGCGCGGTACAGCGCATCGAGCTGTTCGCGCGAGGTGGCGCGCACGGTGAAGGTCAGCCCCATGTAGTTGCCGCCCTTGCTGGGCCGCATCTCGACAGTGGCGGCGTCAAAGCCCGGGTCGAACTGCAACACCAGCTCGGTCAGCGTCTGGGCCAGCTCGGGATGCTGCTTGCCCATGACCTTGATGGGAAAGTCGCTGGGGTACTCGATGAGGGATTCTTCGGGCGGGATGTGCATGATGGAAGCCTGATGTGAAACCCACCCGCGTAGCGATGCCCGTCCAGGCGTCGCGGGTGGTGCGCCAGCACCGACGAAAGCGTGGGAACTGGCGCGTGCTGCGGCCTGCTTACAGGCCGGCGATGCGGGCATCATAACCCGCGCGCAGGCGCTCATAAACGGGGCCAGGCTTGCCCGAACCCACCGGCTTGCCGTCCAGTGCCACCAGCGGCAACACTTCCTTGGTGGCCGAGGACATCAGCAGTTCGTCGGCGTTTTCCACTTCCTCGCGGGTGATGCGGCGCGACTCGAAGGGGATGCCGGCCTCGGCGGCCAGCTCCCCCATCAGGCCGTAGCGGATGCCTTCCAGGATCAGGTTGTTCTTGGGCGGGGCCAGCAGCTTGCCGCCGGACACCACCCAGACGTTGGTGGACGCGCCTTCGGTCAGGAAGCCGTCGCGGAACTGCACCACTTCATCGACCTGCGCATCCACGGCCTGCTGCTTGGCCAGCACATTGCCCAGCAACGACACGGACTTGATCTCGCAGTGCAGCCAGCGCTCGTCGGGAATGCTGATGGCCGTCATGCCGCTGGCGCGCTGCGCGGCCGACGGCGGCGCCCAGGGCGAGACCATGCCGAACACCGTGGGCGGCACGGGCACGGCGGGGAACTGGTGATCGCGCTTGGCCACGCCGCGCGTCACCTGCAGGTAGACGATGCAGGTCTCCTGGGTATTGCGGGCCAACAGCTCATTGACCAGCTTGACCCAGCCGTCCCGGTCGTGGGGCGAGGCGATGCGCAGCGCCGCCAGGCTGCGATCCAGACGGTTCAGGTGCTCGGCCATGCGGAAGGCCTTGCCGTGGTACACCGGCACGACTTCATAGATGCCGTCGCCGAAGATGAAGCCCCGGTCCAGCACGGAGATCCTGGCCTCGTCGATACGCAGGAAATCACCATTGAGATAAGCCTGGCTGTCGCCCTGCACGCCCGGAATCATGAAACCCCCAAGAATATGAATTGGACAGGGCCACGCCGCCCGGCGCGCGCCCAAATGGAGAACGGGCGCCCCCGAAGGGAAACGCCCGTAGCAAGCTTACACCCGCGCCGCCAACGGCGGCGCAGAAACGATGAGGTTCTTCAAAGTGGGAACTTCAAATCACAAAGCCACGAGACAGCACAACCACAGCCAAGAACACTCAAGAGAGTTCGAGGCACGCCCCCCGCCAGCCACCACCGCCCCACAAGCGGGGCCACACGGATCCGGCTCCGCCGGTCCGTAGTGGCGCCCCCTCGAGGGGGGCCCGCCTAGGGGGAAGCGCCAAAGGCGCTTCGGGGGTGAGCCTAATTGAACCAGCGCTTGACGGTATCGACCATGCGGCCGAAGAAGCCCGCGCGCTCGACCGCGTCCTGCACCACCAGCGGCTCGGTGCGCAGCACCTTGCCGTCCAGCGTGAATTGCAGGGTGCCGACCTGCTGGCCCTTGGCCAGCGGCGCGATCAGCGGATCGTTGCGCTGCGCCACCGGCTTGAGCTCGCCGGCCTTGCCGCGCGGCACGGCGATCGAGACCGGGTTGGGCGGGCCGAGCTTGACGGTTTCGACGGTGCCTTCCCAGACGCGGGCGTCGATGCCCGGCTGGCTCTTGTCGAACAGCTTGACCGTGTCGAAGTTCTGGAAACTCCAGTTCAGCAGCTTCAGGCTTTCCTCGGCGCGGGTCGCTTCGCTATCGGTACCCACCACCACCACCAGGATGCGGCGGTCGCCGCGCATGGCGGTCGACACCAGGCAGTAGCCGGCCGAATCGGTGTGGCCGGTCTTCATGCCGTCGACCGACGGGTCGGCCCACAGCAGGCGGTTGCGGTTGGGCTGGGTGATCTTGTTGTAGGTGTAGCTCTTCTGCTTGTAGTAGTGGAAGAACTGCGGATGGTCGGTGATCAGGTGCGAGGACAGCGTGGCCAGGTCGCGCACGCTGGTGGTGTGCTGCGGATCGGGCAGGCCGGTGGCGTTCATGAAGTGCGTGCTCTTCATGCCCAGGCGCTCGGCTTCCTGGTTCATCAGCGCGGCGAAGGCGGTCTCGCTGCCGCCCACGGCCTCGGCCAGCGCGACCGAGGCGTCGTTGCCCGACTGCACGATCATGCCCTGGTTCAGCTCGTCCACCGTGACCGGCTTGCGCGGCTCGATGAACATGCGCGAGCCGCCGGTGCGCCAGGCGTGCTCGGACACGGGCACGGTCTGCTCCAGCGTCAGGCGCTTTTCCTCGAGCGCATTGAAGACCACGTAGGCGGTCATGATCTTGGTCAGCGAGGCCGGCTCGACCTTCTGGTCCGGGTTGGACGCGGCCAGCAGCTGGCCGCTGTTCACGTCGATGACGATCCAGGCCCTGGCGGCGATGGTGGGCGCGGGCACGGCCGACACGTCGCCCACCGGCACCACTCCCGTCGTCGCCGGCACGGCGGCCGCGGGTGCGGTCGCGGCGGCGGGCGCCTGTTGCTGCGCCAGGACCGGCGCGCCGGCGGCGAGCAGCGCGGCCAGCACGGCGCCCGACAGGGCACGGCGGGCAAAGACAACGGGGGATTGGGCGGAGTAAGGCAAATTCTTCATCGGCAACGTGGGTCCAGGAAAGACGCCCGCCGGCGCGGGGCAAGTGGCTGACAATTATAGGCAGTCGATAGGACCCGTCCCGCGCGCGGGGGGTTCCCCGCGTGCTCCAACATGCAACCTGTTGCAACGCCGCGCGGCCGCGGCGCCGCGGTCAGGCGCCCGTCAGCCCAGCGCGACCGTCAGGCGCGCCTGCACCAGTTCGCGCAGCACCAGCAGCTTGCCATGGAAGAAATGCGAGGCGCCCGGGATCACGACCACCGGGATCGAGCGCGGCCGGGCCCAGTCCATGGCCTCGGACAGCGGCACGACTTCGTCCTGCTCGCCATGCACCATCAGCGTGTCGCCCGGCACCTGCACCTCGTGCGACTGGAACCGGTTCACTGCCGGGCCCATCAGCATCAGCGCCGAGGGCAGCGGCGCATCGCCCTGCTCGGCCAGCGCCGCATAGGTCTGCGCGGCGACGGCGGTGCCGAAGGAAAAGCCGGCCAGCACCCAGGGTGCCTGCGCCAGCTCGGGCAGCTGCTCGCGCACCTGCGTCACCAGGGCCAACATGTCGCGGGTCTCGCCCACGGACTTGTCGAATTCGCCTTCGGACAGACCGACGCCGCGAAAGTTGGGGCGCACCGCGACCAGGCCATGCTGCACGCAGGCCCGCGCGATGGTGGTGACCACCTTGTTCTCGCGCGCGCCGCCTTGCAGCGGATGCGGGTGCAGCACCAGCGCCCAGCCCCGCGGCGTGCCGTCGGGCCAATCGACGGCGCAATCGATGCGGCCAGCGGCGCCGGTGTAAGCCAGGGTTTCGGTGCGTGCGGACATGGGCGGACTCAAGCGGTGTAGCGGAAAGCAGCGATGTTAACCGGCGGACGGCAGCGCGGTCGCCAGCCATTGCGCCAGCTGGTCGGCGGCGTCGTCGGTCGCCTGGCGCAGCGCGGCCACGCCGCCGGCCGCGTCCTGCGTCGGCGCGGGCGCCTGGACGGCGATGCGGGTCTGGCCCAGCACCTTGTGCCCGTTCACCAGCACCGCCTGCAGCACCACGCGGCCCTGGCTGGATGCGCCGTCCGGCGCGAAGACCTGTTCAAACTGCTGCAGCTGGACCTGCAGCTGCGGCGTCTGGCCGTTGACCCGTTCGCCCAGCACCGCCCCCTGGCGCGACAGGCGCTCGGTCAGGCGCTGGCGCACCAGGTCCGACGGCGAGGAAGCCCAGCGGTAAGTGGCATAGGATTTGGGCGCCGCGCTGTCGCCGACGCGCCAGATGATGCCGGTGTCCGACAGCGCGGGCACCGATGTGTAGGCCAGTGCGATCGGCGCGCGCGCCGGCAACTGCAAGGCGGGCCGCAGGTCGGCCCCAAGATCGAACACGGATGGCGGCGTGCCGACGCGGCCCACGCCGCAGCCGGCCAAAGCCAGCGTCAAGACCAGAAACGCGCTGCGCATCTTCATTTGGACGTGCTCCCAAAGCCGGCGAATCCGGCTTCGCCGGGTCCGGGCGCCGCCGGCGCGGGGCCGAACAGCAAGGATTGCGGCGTGCTGTCCACACGGCGCAGGGTGGAGGTGGCGCCGCGGGCGGCCTGGCCGATGTTCTGGGCCATGCCGGTAATGGCCGGCAGGGTCTCGCCGTCCAGTCGCGCCGCGGCCGACGCGATGTCGCTCAGGCTGCGGGAAGCAACGGCCAGCGGACCGTCGGGCGCGTTCAGGCGGGCCAGGGACTGGCGCGCCTGCTGCGCCAGATCGCCCACTTCGCGCGCGGCGCGGCCGGCCTGGCGCGAGGCGTCGCCCAGCGAATCGACCAGCGGCCCGATCTTGGCCATGGCCGGCTGCAGCTCGCGGCTGGCGTTCTTGAGCGACTCGGTCAGCTCGCCGGCGTTGCGCAGCGCCGTGCCCAGCGCCTGCACGTTCTGCTCGCTCAGCACCAGCTTGAGTTGGTTGGTTGCTTCCTCGACGTTCGAGATCAGCTTGCCGCCGCGCTGCTCGAGCCGTTCGAAAAAGCCCGGCCGCAGCGGAATCGCGGCGGGCTGCGCCGCGGTCGAGGTCAGCCGCTTGAGCGAGCTGCCGTCGTCGCGCAGCTCGACGTTGGCCAAGCCCGTCACGCCCTGCACGCCCAGTTCGGCCCAGGTCGATTCGGTGATCGGCGTGGACGGCGCCACGCCGATGCGGATGCGCACCTGGCCCGGCTTGTCCGGGTTCAGCGCCAGCGACTGCACCTTGCCCACCGGCACGCCCTGGTAGCGCACGGTCGACTGCGAGTTCAGGCCGCTGACGGCGGTGGCGGAGACGATTTCATATGGCTGCAGCTGGGTCCGGTCCCGTCCGATCCAGATGGCCACCAGCGCGGCGGCGGCCAGCAAAACCAGCGTGAAGATACCGGCCATGAGCGCATGACTACGGTTTTCCATGTTGCAATCCCTTCGGCGCCAGATCCCCGAGCGCGCGCAGGCCGCGTTCGCCCAGGAAGAATGTATGAATGAACGGGTGGTCGAATTTCAGGACTTCCGGCACCGTGTCGCACACGATCACCCGCTTGTCCGCCAGCACCGCCACGCGCGTGGCCAGCGCCAGCAGCGTGTCCAGGTCGTGCGTCACCATGACAACGGTGAACCCCAGCTGCCGGTGCAGGCTGCGCACCAGGTCGACGAACTCGTCCGAGCGCAGCGGATCCAGCCCCGCGGTGGGCTCGTCCAGGAACACCAGCTCGGGATCCAGCGACAGCGCGCGCGCCAGCGCCACCCGCTTGACCATGCCGCCGGACAGGTCCGACGGCCGCTTGCCGGCGTCCTGCGCCGACAGGCCCACCATGGCCAGCCGGCACATCACCACGTCGTGCACCAGATCCTCGGGAATGGTGCGCAGTTCGCGCAGCGGCAGGGCCACGTTGTCGTACACCGACAGCGCCGAGAATAGCGCCCCGGCCTGGAACAGCATGCCCCAACGGTACGACAGGCGCCGCCGCTCGGCCGGCGCGAGGTCGAACAGGGACTGTCCCAGCACCCGCACGACGCCGGCCGCCGGCCGCTCCAGGCCGATGATCTGCCGCAACAACACCGTCTTGCCCGTGCCCGAACCGCCCACCAGCACCATGATCTCGCCGCGAAAGACGGTCAGGTCCAGGTTGTCGTGCACCACGTGGTCGCCGAAGGCCGTGCGCAGGCCGCGCACCGAGATCACCGGTTCCGTGGTGACGCCGTCCTCGGCGAACAGGCGGTTCTGGGTCGCGGCGTTCATCGGCCCCGTCCCATCAGATGCCCACCGTGCTGAAAATCACCGCGTACAGGGCGTCCAGCAGGATCACTCCCGTGATGGACGTAACCACGGAAGTGGTGGTGCCGCGCCCCAGGCTTTCGGTATTGGGCTGGATGCGCAGGCCGAAATGGCAGGCGATCAGCGCGATCAGCACGCCGAAAGTCACTCCCTTGAGAATGCCAATCCAGTAATTGGTGAGCGAGATCGCGTCCGGCAACGAGGTCAGGAACCATTGCGCCGACACGCCCAGCTGCGCCTGCGCCGCCAGCATGCCGCCCAGCAACGCCATGGCGTCGGTCCACAGCACCAGCAGCGGCATGACCACCGCCAGCGCCACGACGCGCGGCAGGATCAGGCGCTGCCCGTGCGAGATGCCCATGACCAGCATGGCATCCAGCTCCTGGGTCACCCGCATCACGCCGATCTGGGCGGTGATGGCCGAGCCCGAGCGGCCCGCCACCAGGATGGCGGCCAGCACCGGCCCCAGCTCGCGCACGATGGACACGCCCAGCAGGCGCACGATGAAGCGGTCGGCGCCGACCATCTGTAATTGCTGCGCCGACAAATAGGACAAGACGACACCGATCAGAAAGCCCACCAGCGCCGTGATGCCCAGCGCCTGCGCGCCGGCCCGGTATACCTGGGCCGAGATCTCTCGCCACGGCCCCAACCGAGGGCGGCGCAGCATGGCACCCAGGTCCAGGATCAGCTGTCCCAGCATGATGAGCAGCGCGCGGCCATTGCCGGCCGCGCGGAACACGGCATCGCCCACGGCGCGCACCCAGCCCCAGGGATCTTCCTTGGCCGGCACATCGCGGGTGCCGCCCTTGTTCAGGGAAAGCGCGTTGAACACGTCCTGCTGGCCGGCCGCCCAGCGCACGCGATCCGGCAGGCGTTCGCCCCAGGCCTGCCAGATCAGCAGCGCGCCGATGGTGTCCAGCCGGCTGATGCCGTGCAGGTCCCAGCGCACGCCTTCGCCGCCCGCGGCGCGGGCCATGGCCTCGCGCCGGCGCTCGACCTCGCCGGGCTGGGCCAGCGCCAGCACGCTCCAGTCTCCCGCCACATGGCACACCCCGCCTTCCTTGCGGAAAGACGCGGCGCCGGGCGGACATGGGTTGGAATGGGGCATAGGGAGGACACACCGATGCAAAAAATGTATCCGCCATCATATACGCTGCCGCGTTTCACTCGCGAGGCATCACTGGCGCCTCGCAGAGACCCGGCGGTCATACGGGGAACGGCCCGGGCCGCCTTTTGCCGGGATCCGGCGCTCCTGCCCTACAATCGCGGGCATGCCCGTTCAAGACCCATACGCCGCGCTGCCCGCGCCCGAAGCCCTGGCCCGGGAACTCGGCTCGCGCCTGCCCGCCTTTCAAGACGTCGCCTGGACGGCCAGCACCGGCTCGACCAATGCCGACCTGCTGGGCCGCGCCCGCGCCGGACAGGGCGCCGGCAAGCCCTGGCTGCTGGGCACGCACCTGCAGGAAACCGGCCGCGGGCGGGCCGGCCGCCCCTGGCAGAACCGCTCGGGCGCGACCCTGATGTTCTCCTGCGCCTTCGACGTGCACCTGCCCGCCGCCCAGCTGCCCGCGCTGTCCCCGCTGGCCGGGGTCGCCGCCTGTGAGGCGCTGCGGTCCGTCGCGGGTCCCGGTTCGCGGCCCGGTCTGTGCATGAAATGGCCCAACGACGTCCAGTGGGGCGATGCCAAACTGGCCGGCGTGCTGGTGGAAACCACCCGCAACCCGGGCGGCGCGGACACCGGCTACACCGTGGTCATCGGCATGGGCGTGAACCTGATCGACGCCGACGCGCTATCACTGGCCCTGGGCCGCGACGTGGCCGACTGGACCCGCGTGGCCGCGCAATCGGACGCCCGGCCCTCGACGCCCGCGGATCTGGTCTGCGCCTCGGCCATGGCCTGGCACGACGCGGTGCGCACGCTGGAACGCGAGGGCTTCGGCGCCTTCGCGCAACGCTACGCCGACGTGGATGCGCTGGCCGGACGGCCGGTGAACGTGCTGGACAAGGGCACCGTGCTGATGAGCGGCACCGCCCGCGGCGTCGACGCGCAAGGCCGGCTGCTGCTGCGCACGGAGGCCGGCGACATGCCCGTCTCGGTCGGCGAAATCTCGATTCGGCCACAAGCATGATCATTCTCATCGATTCCGGCAACAGCCGCCTGAAGGTCGGCTGGCTCGACGCCAGCAATCCCGACATGCCGCGCGAGCCGGCCGCCGTCGCGTTCGACGGGCTGGACCTGGCGGCGCTGGACCGCTGGCTGGATGGGCTGCCCCGCCGCCCGCTGCGCGCCCTGGGCGTGAACGTGGCCGGCGACGCGCGCGGCGCGGCCATCGCCGAGATCCTGCTCAAGCGCGGCTGCGCCGTGACCTGGGCCCGCTCGCAGCCCAGCACGCTGGGGCTGACCAACGGCTACCGCCAGCCGGCCCAGCTGGGCTCGGACCGGTGGGCTTCGCTGCTGGGCGTGCTGTCGCGCCTGCCCGGCGCGCATCCGCCCTTCCTGCTGGCCAGCTTCGGCACCGCCACCACCATCGACACCGTGGGCCCCGACAACGTATTCGTCGGCGGCCTGATCCTGCCCGGCCCCGCCATGATGCGCAACGCGCTGGCCCACGGCACCGCCAACCTGCCGGTCGCCGACGGCCGCGTCGTCGCCTATCCCGCCGACACGCACGAGGCGATCGCCTCCGGCATCGCCGCCGCGCAGGCCGGCGCGGTGGTACGCCAATGGCTGGCCGGCCGCCAGCGCTATGGCGAAACCCCGCAGATCTTCGCCGCGGGCGGCGGCTGGCCCGAAGTCCACCAGGAAATCGAGCGCCTGCTCGCCGACGCCGGCGGCGCCTTCGGCGCCACGCCCGTGCCCGTCTACCTGGACCACCCAGTGCTCGACGGCCTGGCCGCCATGGCCCGCGCCACGGCCGGCCATCCGGACTGAAGGGACGAACCGTCCATGCGCGTGCTGTTCATCCTGATCCTGCTGGCGAACCTGTGGGCCTATGCGCTGGGACAGGGCATGCTGGGCATGCGTCCCGAAGACGAGGGCCGCGACGCGCGGCGCCTGAACCAGGAATTGAACGCCGGGGCGGTCACGCTCACCGGCAAGGCCGCGCCGCAGCACTGACGGCCGAGCGCCACGCCCCTCCCCCCCGGAGATGTCATGCCGCCCGGGCACTGGGCGGCGCGCTCAGGCCAACCAGGGCGACAAGGCGTCCATCGTGCGCGCCACGGCGCCGGCATGCGTCTCGAACCACGCCCGCCCGGCCCGCCCCATCGACTGGCGACGCACATCGTCTTGCAGCAATGCCAGCGCGGCCTGCACCGCCTGCCCGGCGTCGGCCGCGCGCAGGACGCCGCCGGCCTCGATGGCCTCGATCGCCGCCTGCTGGAAATTGAACGTATGCGGTCCCACGATGACGGGCACCGCGGCCGCGCAGGCCTCGATCAGATTCTGCCCGCCCAGCGGCGCGAAGCTGCCGGCGACGATCGCCACATCGCAGGCCGCGTAGTAGAAAGCCATTTCGCCCAGGCTGTCGCCCAGCAGCACTGCCGTGTCCGGACCCGGCGATACATCCCGGGAACGCCGGACAAAGGGCAGCCCGGCCTCGTCCAGCAGGCCCGCCGCTTCGTCGAAGCGCTGCGGATGCCGGGGAATCAGCAGGAACAAGGGCGCGCCCGGCAGGGCCGACGCGCGCTTGATCGCCTCGATGAAAGCCGCATCCTCGCCTTCGCGCGTGCTGGCCACGGCCACGACCGGCCGGCCCAGCGCCGCGCGCCACTGGCGTCCGGCGTCCACGCGCGCCGACGGCAGCGCCAGGTCGAATTTCAAACTGCCTGTCACCACCGCCCGGGGCGCGCCTGCCTGCCGCAACCGCTCCGCGTCCTGCGGCGTCTGCGCCAGCACCAGGTCCAGGCCTGCCAGCGCTTCGCGCATCACCGCGCCCATGCGGCGGGCCTGGCGCAGCGACGATTCGGAATAGCGGGCGCTGACCAGGCCCATCGGCACCCGCGCGCGGCGCGCCGCGGCCAGCAGGTTCGGCCAGATTTCGCGTTCGATCAACAGGCCGCAGCGCGGCCGCCAGCGCGCCAGGAAACGGCGGGTGGCGCCGGGAAAGTCGTAGGGCAGCCAGGCCTGGCGCAGTTGGCCGCTCGCAACGGCGGCCGGGAACAGCCGTTCGCCTTCCGCCCGTCCCGTGGCCGTGATGTGGGTCAGCAGCACCGGCAGGCCTCGGTCCAGCAAGGCTTGCAGCAGCGGCTGCGCGGCGCGCGTCTCGCCCAGGCTCACGGCATGCACCCAGACGGGCGAGGCGAACGAGGCCGGTGGCGCTGCGCCGCGGCCGAAACGTTCGGCGGAGAAAATCTGCCAATGCCCGCCGGCGCGGCGCGCCCGATGGGCCATCCAGAGCCAGACCAGGGGCGAGGCGGCCCGCAGCGCCAGGGTATAGACACCGCGGTTCATGTCATTTGGCGGCCAGCGCCTGCTCGACCGATGCCATGACCGCCTCGCGCGAGGGCGAGGCGCCGCGGTCGCCGAGGCTGGCGGTGTAGTTCGAGCCGACCAGCGGCGTGCGGACCGGGGTCGAGGCCCGGTAGATGCCGATCGTGGGGCGGCCCAGCGCGGCGGAAAGATGCGTCAGCCCGCTGTCCAGGCCCACCATGAGACGGGATCCGGCCAGCAGACGGGCAACGTCCGTGAGGCTCATGCGAGGCAAGACCTCGGCGCCGTCCATGCCGGCGACCAGCAGGCGGGCGCGCTCGGCCTCCTGTTCGTTGCCAGCCAGCAGCTTCAGCGCGCAACCGGCGTCGCGCAGGCGGCGGAACACCGCGCGCCAGTCGTCCTCGGGCCAGAGCTTGTCGTCCCGGCTGGCGGACGGCATGACCACGGCATAGCCCCGGTCCAGGTCCAGATGGTGCAGCTTGGGCATGTCGGATACGTTGAGCCCCTCGCTCGGGACATCGTGGACCGTATCGCCGACCGAGCCCGGCCCGCCTTGCCGTGCAAAAGACTGCAAACCGAAGTCTGGCTGCCCGGCATATTGGTAACCGAAGGTCAGCGCCGCCAGCTTGCGCTGGCGGATCACCGCCGGCTGCCAGAACTCCACCTTGTGGCGGACGTTGTAGAACAGGGACGCCAGCGGCTCGCGCGCGGAGCGCCAGTCCAGCCCATGGCGCACGCCGCGCGCCTGGCGCACCAGCCAGGCGGACTTGAGCAGGGCCTGCATGTCCAGCACGATGTCGTATTTCTTGGCGCGCAGGCGCTCGCGCAGCGCCTTGCGCTCGGCCCGCACCTGGGCCGACCACCATGCCTTGCGCCAACGGCGGTGAGCGACCTTGATAACCTCGTTCACGGCGGGGTGCCAGGCGGGGATCTCGGCGAATGCCTCTTCGGCCACCCAGTCGATTTCAGCGTCCGGGACGTGCCGAGCGATATCCGAGATGGCGGGCAGCATGTGCACGAGGTCGCCCAGGGACGAGGTGCGGACAATGAGGATACGAGTGGGCATCAAGACTGACGATCATGCGATTGAAGCAGCGAATGTACAACAAACGCTGCCAGGCATGGCCGAGCCAACGGGGACCGGATCCCCCTTGGGTCGCGCGCCTGGATCATCTACACCAGCCCGCCAAATTTGGCTTGCCACGACTGCACGGACGCCTGCATTTTCTCCCATTGGTAGAACTGCCTCTTCTCGTAGTAGAGCAGTCCGTCGTGCGGCCGTTGCGACAGTCGCCGCAGGTCCATGCCCTGGGTAGCCTGACGTCCGTCAGTGAGATAGTGGATCACGACAAACGGGAACAGGCCGATCCATGTCTTGGCCTGCGAGGGATAGCTCAGGCAGAGCCTCAGGAAACGCAGGCGGTCCGCAAAGGGGACAGCGGTGTATGCCACTGCCCCGTTTTCCGCCAACGGACTGTGAACCCGGAACAGCGGTCCAGGGCAATGGAACGCGTTGTACAGAGCAAACTGGCGGCACTGCGCCAGATGGCCACGCCGCTGCGCGACAGTCGCCACGATTGCGTGCAGCGCGTCATGATCGTGATGCCCTCCCTCCCAGGCAGTCACGTATATGGCCTGAATCGAATCGAATCGGGCCAGCCAGGCGTCTATCCATGCGCCTGCCTGCTCCATGTTCTCGGGCAGGCGCCCGTCCGCGATGGACAAGGCCTCCCCGGCGAACAGGACATCGTCACCGGCCACGCCGAGCTTGCCCAGCACGGCCAGGGATTCGTTGTTCCTGCGGGTCACGGATACGCCGCCGAAGCCCCCGTCGGTGAGATAGCAGCAGATTACGCGCCTGCCCTGGCTACGCTCGTCAAGGATGGCCTGAAAGACGCCAAACTCGTCATCCTGATGAGCGAAGAAGAACAGCGCGACCGGCTCCGAAACGCGAGTCTCAGTATGCATCGAAGTCCAGGAAGGAAAAGGCGACGCCCCCCGCCGCCAAGGGCGCCAAACCGGCCTTCAGGGGGCGGAAAATGAAATTCAGGGGAGATGGGCGAAAGCGCTGCGGAACATTAAAGTACCCGGCGTAGCCGCAAGCATCGCCCGGGTACAGGCCAAGAAACAGCCTTGCCGGGGAGGCGAGGCCCTGGGCTTCCGCAGCCGAGGCCAGTTCGCTGTTTTCCAGGCGCGCGTACACCGGCAAGGCCTTGCCCTTGGCGGCTGCAAAAAAATGGCTTGCCCCGCCACTGGCGCGCGCGGAAATCCTGTTTACCGGATTGGCGCAACGCCAAGCCAGATGCTCCTCGGTCCATACCCGCTGAAATTGCGCGCTGGCCGCCAACCGCGCCTTGTCCACGCCCAGGTTGCCGAGCCCGACACGCGCCTCAAGGGGCTGGACCAACGTAAAGCCAAGCTTGCGAATGAAACCCGGCGTGCTATTGGCATTCGCCACCCCATGGACGGCGTCGAACCCAAGCTCGGCCGCCGCGTCATAAGTGGCCTGCGCCAGCTTGGTAAACAAGCCCTTGCCCTGGAAGGAGGGATGGGTTGCCGTATTCAACGACAGCAGCATCCGGCTCGGCTTGCCGCCATAGGATATGACCGCGGGCACGCACACATAATGAGCCGCGAGCTGCTCGCCTTCCCAGGCGTCGAATCCCACCGCATTGCCCGCGGGATTCTGCGTATACAACCAGTTCAGGGCATCCAGGCCGAATTTGGCCGAAGGCGGGAAACACTGCGCAAAAAGCGATGAATAGCTCTTCAGCGAGTTCTCGTCGAATTGGATAGGTCTGATTTCCATACGTATAAGATGTTGTCGTCCGTGGAGCCCGCTAGGGCGGGCTTGCGCCCGATTCGAGTTTTCGCCGCTACCGCTGCGCCAGCCTGAAAGCCTGCGAGGCCGAAGGAAACAAACAACGCATGGCGGCCTCCCGCCGGTCCCGGCAGGATCAACTGCCGTATCCGTCCGGATTGTTCGACTGCCAGCGCCAGCCGTCAATGCACATCTGCTCGATCGACCGCTCGGCCGTCCAACCCAGCAGCCGGTGGGCCAGCGCAGGATCGGCCCAGGCAGCGGCAATATCGCCAGGCCGCCGGGCCTCCACCTTACAGGAAATGGACACGCCACTGGCCTGTTCGAATGCCCTCACCAGCTGCAGCACGCTGGTGCCCCTGCCAGTTCCAAGATTGATCGCCGAAAAAGGCTCGGACGCCGTTGCGGCGTACTTGACGGCGCACACATGGCCGTCCGCCAGGTCCTCGACATGCAGGTAATCCCGCACGCCGGTGCCATCTTCGGTTTCGTAATCATCGCCATAGATCGACAGGCACTCCCGCTTGCCGACCGCCACTTGCGTGATGAACGGAAAGAGATTGTTCGGCCGGCCTTGTGGCGCCTCGCCCAGCATGCCGCTGGCGTGCGCGCCAATGGGATTGAAATAGCGCAACGCCACGGCCCTGCGCTGCTCGCCCGTCGCGGCCCAGTCCCGCAAGATCTGCTCGACCATCGCCTTGCTCCAACCATAAGGGTTGGTGGGCGCGATCCTGTGCTGTTCCGTATACGGCAAATCGACGGGCTCGCCATATACCGTCGCGGAAGAACTGAACACGATGTTGCGTACACCGGCGCGATCCATCGCCGCCAACAGGGCCACGGTGCCGCCGACATTGTTGTCGTAATAGGCCAGGGGATTCGCCACCGACTCTCCGACAGCCTTGAGCGCGGCGAAATGCACCACGCCGTGCACGGGATGAGCAGCCCCTGCCTGAGCCTGGAACAGGCTGTCCAGCAGATTCGCGTTACGGATGTCGCCCAGCACGAACTCGACCGCCTGCCCGCTCAGCCGCTCCACCCGCCGCAGCACTTCCGGCGAACTGTTCGAATAGTTATCCAGCACGACAAGCCGATATCCAGCCGCCATCAGTGCCAGCAATGTGTGCGAACCGATATAACCGGCTCCGCCAGTGACCAGCAGTGTTTTGTCCATACCTGACCTATTTATTTTCCGTGCACGCGCAACACGCGCTCATAGATGAACCGCCTCACTGCGCCGGGCATCAGCCTGACCGGCACTCTGGACAGCAGATTCACTGCCAATCGAGGCAAACCGATGAATCCGGTTCTGTAGAAGCCCCACTGCGCCCGGATTTCGCCCGTCACGTAGCGCCAGCCACCCCGCCGGCCGTACATCCCCGCCCCAGCCCGCGCGTTCACCAGCACGACCGGCAGATTGGCGGTCCTGGCGCCCGCCTGGATCATTCTGACCCACAACGCATAATCTTCGTACAGGTATTCATTCCGATACCCGCCCAAGGATAACGCCAGCTCCCGCCTGAACATAACCGTCATGTGATTGAACGGATTGCGCCCCTTGGCATAGTCGACGATATCCGCATGATCCCGCGGCACGCGGCGCAAGCGCATGCTGTCTTCGCTCAGGTCATTGTCAAACTCGCGGATCCAGCCGCCGAACACGTCTATATCGGGAAACTGCCGTATCTGTTCGAGCTGCCGCTCGAACCGGTCCGCGACGATCAAGTCATCAGTATCGAAACGAGCGACCCACTCATGGCTGCATTGCTGCAGCCCCGCCGTCAACGCCGGTCCCAATCCCGCATTCTCCTGCAAGACGACCCGCCGCAAATTCAGGACGCCGGCATGGCGGCCGATAACGACATGCAGCGCGTCCGGCAAAGGCCCATCCTCGACCAATACGACTTCGGGCAAGGCAACCCTGGACGATTGCAAGCTGGTCAAGGCGGCGTCAAGATACTCCGGCCGTTCCCCGTGATAGACCGACATGAGCACGGAAAACCGAACCGCGGGAAGACGCGCGGCGCTGGCGCCAACCTCCCGCCGCACCATACTCATCGGAATAGTCTCCGCATCCGCGTATAGCCGCGATATAGCGCCACCACAATGCGACGCAGCTTTGGCTTCTGGATCATCGACCGGATCAGGTTGATGAGCTCGATTTCCTTTTCAGACAAGCTGGCGCCGGCAAGCTGCGCGCTGCCTTTGCCGCCGCCGCCCCCATTCGCCAGGCTGAACAGGATGTTGGCGTCCAATTTGCTGAAGCCCGCCAGATTGCGGACCAGGCGTCTGCGTCCAAAGTACTTGTTGTAAGTCTTGGACATGCTGCCCGGCGTATTACGATAGAGGTAGCCCAACGACGGAATCAGCGTAAAGCGCTGTCCGGACCACGCAAGTCTCGCGAAGAACGCCCAATCCTCCCATACCGACCTGTCCGTATCGTCCCAGCCGCCCAACTCGCGCAGGCGCGCCGTCCGTACCATGACATTCGCCGTAATGTACTGATTCTCCAGTATGGCCAACGCCTTGGCTTCCGGCACGCCCAGCGGTTTCCAGAACCAGCCGTCGCGCAGGGGCTCGGCCGTTTTCGGCAGGGATGGCAGATCGCTGAAATGCAGGGCGAACCCCGTCGCCGCAACGAGCGAGGCATCAAGCGTCATCGCGGTCCAGGCCTCTTCCAGCGTTTGCGGCAACAGCACGTCGTCGCTGTCGATAAAGAAGGTCAATGCGGATTTCGACAGCGCGAGCCCCTCATTGCGCGCTCCGGCCAGGCCCTTGTTCTCCTGGCGCCGCAGTCGCACGCTCATCGCATCGCCAAGCACGCGCTCGATCAACTCGGCCAGCTGCGTGTGATATTCCGCGGCAGAACCATCGTCGATAATGATCAGCTCGGCGGGCTTGAGCCGCGACCGGAGCACGGAGGAAAGCAGCTCCTCTACATAGCCCAACGGCGTATTGAACACCGGCACGACGACGGAAACGTCGCAGGCCGGCTGGGCATTGAAAGCCGGCCACGCGTGGGCATGCGCAATCTGGTCTGCGCGGCTCCAACCGGTATTGATGCCAATCTGCCTGGCACGCACACGCTCGCGCGACGCATTGAGATCGGGGCCATAAACTACGGGTGAAGTACGCAGCACTTCGCCCATCTTCGCCGCCAGCGCGACCGCATTCGGATCCGAAAAGAAGCGCTCTACGTGATCCGGGTCGTCCACCACCTCGACTGCGCCGCCGGTGTTGTATGCGACGAACAAGGAGCCCAGCAGCAACTGCTCCAGAATGACAAACGGATAGTTTTCGCCACGCGATGGCACGACGAACAGGGTATCGGCCAAGCGTTCATTTGCGAAGGACAGCAGCTGCTCGTGCGTCAGATGCATGTCCTTGTAGGTACAGATCGCATCAAGCCGCTGCCGGTCTTCATTGCCCGGACCCAGCGGCCCGAGCGATATCACCTCGGCAATATCCCGCAACAGGCCTTGCTCGGCCAGGGACTCCATGGCGGCCACAAAATCCGGCCAGCCTTTCAGCTGGTTGTACTTCCCGATGAAGACGATGCGCTTCACCTTCCCGAATTCGACCGGACGCGCCTGGGGCATAAGCGCAAGATCGAACGGCAGCCGGGTAATGGACAAGTTGTTCAGCTCGTAGCCGAACTCCTGCTGCAGCAAACGTTCGCCCAGATAGCGTGAAGGCGCGTAGCATTCGTCCGCGAACCTGAATAGATAACTATCCCGCACGGCCCAGGCCAACTCGTGCGGGGTGTAGTCCATGGCGGTTTCGTTCTGTACGCCATACTTCACGTAGTCGATCGAACCATGCATGAATACGCGAGTATGCAACCACGCCGGCAATGCGCCGGTGCGCTTGGCCTGCACGACACGAAAGCCGATGGACTTGTAGTCCTGCGCTTCCACCACCGCCAGGCGCGGCAACACATACAGAATGGCCTTCAGGACTTCCAGCAAGCCCAGGCCATCGAAGAAGCTATCCTTGCCGATCCCGTCCACGAACATGCGCGGCACGAACGTCCTGCCATCGAGCGCAGCGGGACTCAGGTCGACGTCGCACATCAGTACGGCGGCGCGCGGATCCACGGCCTTGATGTTCTTGACGTAGGTGCCGATGCCCCCCGTGGCCCTGACGGTGGCATCCTCCGTCGTCAGCAACAGCAGGTCTGCGTCCAGAAGCTGCGGCGCCAGGCCCAATTCCCGCAGATAACGGCCATAGGCTTCGCGCTCGACGCCAGCCTCGAGCAACAAGGCAGCACCGGTCGCTTGCCGGCTTGTCACGGAAAACCCGTTCTGGCCCAGGAACGCCGCGAACTCCTTCGGTTTCCACGCCCGCAATCGCGCCAGATCGCTTTCGACCACGAACAGCACCCGGCCGCTGCCGTCCAGGCATAGCCGCTTCAGCGCGAGCAACAGGGGCCGCGGATCCGCCAGTCTGGCGATCAGGCTCGCCGAAACGATCCATGCTGTGTCGGGCGCATTGCACGAGCGCACCAAGGCATCCACCTGGCCCGTCCAGTTGTCCAGCATCCACAGGCCGGGCGCCTGGCCCGCTTGCGCCTGCCACTGCTCTCCATATTGAATGAACGTTATCGATTGCGCTTGCGGAGCAAAGGGGCCGAACAGCACCGCCTGCCGCGCTTGCCGCTCATTCAGATAGCGGTCCAGGTCCTCGGACCAATAGGGCGCCGGCGCGTGATCCAGCGCTTGGTCCAATTGTCCGAGGGGGCCGCGTTGTACGTTCCCAAAACTGGCGAAGACGCCGATATTTTTTAAACTCATATGCGTACCAGCCGGCTTGCCGGCCGTTCAATCCACCATCTCTGTCTGGTTGCGAACGAAACCAGTCCCTAGCCCAGGCGCTGTGCCAGGATCCCGTCGAAGAAGGCCTCATAGGCCTTGGTCGCGATGCTCCAGTCCCATTGCTGGATCTGCTCCAGGTTCTCTGCGGAAAGTCGACGCAGGATGGCCGGCTGTTCCAACAGCACGCGCATCTTTTCGACGAACGCCTCGACGCTTCTGTCCTTGACGATGAACTCTCGCTGCTGCGGACCAAATACTTCAGGCACGACGCCGACATCATGGCTGAGGACAGGCACGCCACACGCCATTGCCTCGAGCACGGGATTCGGCGTGCCCTCGAACAAGGACGGACATACGTACAGGTCGATGCCGTTGTAGAACGCCGGCATTTCATCGTGCGGCACCCACCTGACCTGACGATCGGCAAAGCTCGTCTCGATGGCGTATCCCTCCGCCCGCAACCGCTCAATGGCGGGCAGCAGGATCGTGTTGAATCCCTTGGCGTCCTCCAGCTCCCTGGCCCATTTGCTGTTGCCGGCCCAACCGATGACAAAGGGGCGGCCTCCCACCTGGTCCAGCCGCTCCAGATTGGACGGCCGGAACAAGGCAAGGTCGACACCGTCCCGGGTGACCGTGGACGGAGCGGGGAACCCTTCCAGATCCTGATAAATGGACTCCAAGCGCTTCGACGAGACGGTGTATGCCGTGACCCGGTCCTTGAAGAACGCGGCGCGTTCGCGCACCGCCGCCGGCTCGAGATACAGGTGGTCGTATACGCTGGTCGTCACCGGCTTGCTGCGGACAAACCGCTCATCGAACAGCGCATACGGCACGCCGGTGCGCTCCACATGATTGCGGCACCAGGCGCTGTCGATGATCCGGTAGTACTCGCGCCACATGAAGTGCACCATGTCGCACTTTGCGGCAGCCAGGAAAATATGATCGACATGCTCCAGCACGCTGGAGGAGATGATCTTGAAGTCGAACTTGTGGGACAGGTGCCGCTTGATCTGACGCGCGATGTTGCCAAAAGCCCAATCGTCCAGATCGATGACGATCGCGATTCTTGGCTTGTCCGTGCGAGCCGCGATCAACGGGCCTCCCGATTGCGCCGCCGTCTCTGGCGTCAAACCCAGCTGCTCGTGCCGGCGCGCAATCCATCCCTCGACGCCATCATTCCAGACATCAAAACCGTGCTTCTTCTCCATGTATCGCGCAGATTCATAAATCATCTGGCGTGAAAACCGCTGGCGTTCGTATGCGTGGTCCGTTTCGTTTTCCGGAGGCGGATGATCGTGAACCAGGACCGCATGTCCGGTCACACCAATCTTGTAGCCTTCCTGGAACAGCCGTATCGAGAAATCGACGTCCTCGAATCCGATGAACATGTTGTCGTCATAGCCGCCCAGGCGTTCAAACGTGGCACGCTTGCATACGCAGGCGCCTCCGAGCAGGAACGTCGACAGGAAAGGATCGCCGACGCGATCCTGGGCCGGTCCTTGCGCCAGGGCGCTGCTCGCGCCGACCTGCAGGGACCCGACCGAGATGCCGACGTGCAGATGTCCGCCAAACGAGAAAACGGTTTCATGGTCCGGCTCCAACAGCGGCAGATTCAGGAAATGGCAGCCCAGTACCGCGATATCGCTCTGGATCCTGGGCAGGGGATTGGCCAGGAAGTAGATATCGTTGTCCAGGCAAAGCACCCAATCCCTGCGCACCTCCGCGAAAGCGCGGTTTCGTCCACCGGCAACGCCGTAGTTCTTGCCCAGTTCAACGATGCGCCATTCGAAAGGCAACCCTGCACAACCCGCGCGCAGTACCTGCAGCTCTTCCGGAGTGGAGCCATTGTCGACGATCAGCAATTCCCCGGCGAAATAGGGAACCTGCGCCGCAATCGAATTCAACAGCCGCAGCGTCAGTTCGCTGCGATTGAGCGACAGGCAGGTAATGGTCAGGTTTTCGCCATTGCGTCCGATGTTCGGACCCGCGATGTTGGCCGCATCGCTCGCCAGCATGCAATGACGCGGGTCGGCCGCGTAGGAATACGCTGTAACCCCTGGCGCCAGGTTCGCTTTATGTCCCACGATCAATGGCCCTTGGAACCCTTGAACACCTTGAGCGCCACGATGCGCAGCCAAGAGGGAATCTTGTCCCTGAGGCGGAAGTATCGGGCGGCCGGCAAAGCCAGGTGATCGATTTCCGCCCGCAGTGCGGCCAGATCATCGCGCAGGGCGGCGACCTCTGCATCCTTGGCCCGCAATTGCGCGTCACGCTCGCCGATGATGCCGTGCACCAGCTCCAGCTCCGTATTCGCCGCCTGCGCGCGCAAGGCCGCGTCCCTTACCGCCCGGTCGACATCTCCGGAAGAAATCGCGTCGAACAGGTCAATTGCCGACAGCGGCTGTGCCGCCTGCGCCGGCTGGGCTTGCTCCCGCGGCAGATGCCCTTGGAAGATGCCCTTCTTGAAACAGTCCATCGACAAGGGCAGGATCGCCGCCCCGGCATTGGCAGCGGACTCATACGCAGGAACGCCCCAGATTCCGACAAAGTAACTGGCATTGATGGGGCCCGGACCGGCATCCAGTTCCGCGGGAACATACTGCGCATGCAGGGATTGGGAAGTTTGCAACATTTGCATCTGTCCCGAATCGCCGTCGTCGGCCAGATACTTGTTCAACTGCAGGTTGGCGAATCCCGTGATGGGACCGCCCACGAACCAAGCGGACGCCTTGCCCAGGGTGCCTTCCGCCTGAGCCTGGAATTCTTCCAGATGATATTTGCGCAGATGGAAGGGGTTGCGCTCCGCCTCCGTGGGGAAGTACCACCAATCATTGGGGCAGCTGATGGCCACCATGCCGCCCGGCTTGAGCAGGCCACGGATGTTACGCAGGAACAACTCCGGATCCTGCACATGTTCGATGGTCTCGAACGATACGATCAAATCGAAACTGTGAGGTTCGAAGTGACGAGGCAGGGTTTCAGCGTCATTCTGAATGAAGCGCACGCTATCGCTGGCGAAATGCCGCTGCGCGCTCTCGATCGCCTCGGCCGAGATATCGACCCCCACCACTTCCTTTGCACCCCAGTTCGCCAGCAAGCGCGAACCGTAGCCCTCCCCACAGGCGGCATCAAGCACACGCTTGCCGACACACAGCTCTTTCGCGAATGAATAGCGGGCAATGTGGATAGCCGCCTCCATTCCATCGTAGCGGCTGCTTTGTCCAAAACTCAATCGTTCCATTTTCTATGCACGCTTATTAGCAGATTTAATCAGTTCGAGAAGCAACGTCGAAAGTCCATTCTCGCGGCAGACTCATGACCCCAACAGCTTCGAAATCGTCCAGAATCTGGAAAGGGCAGACATTGTTTGCTTCGGCGTGCACCACGAACCCCCCGCCGTCATTGATGGCAACGCGCCACTTGTAAGATCCGCTGAGCAGCGGGATGTTGGGGAACGTGATGCTAAATTGGCCTGATGACACTCCTGCGTGTGCCTGATAGCCATCCATCAAGGTCGTCGTACCGCAGATGTAAAGATCATCATGCCGGTACAGATTGAACACAAAGCTGATGTGCTCCGGCACGATGGCGCTGACGGCATGGAATCGCGCATTCAGCGTAAGGGAACCGCCCGTGCGGATATGGTCCACCGACCCGCCTTCGGGCGAAGAAAGCCAGACCTCGTCAATCTCATAGAGACGATCCGGCTCCTTTCGGTACTTCGCGGCCGCGACCGGCGCCGCGGCCCCGCCTTCGTCAGCGCCTGACGTGCCAGGAGGGTTGGACTTGTCCAACTCATCCAGCTCCGCGGGAGCATGGTGGGCCGCATGCTTGCCGGCAGCCTCATCCTTCGCTTCGAACTCCCGCAGGGCGGCCTGCATATCAATGGTGTACTGGTCAATCACCTTGCCGGCGGGCCCGAACGCCTTCTGCGCGCCCTTCTCAAGATACAGCGCTCGCTGGCATATGGACTTGACCTGATACTGATCGTGCGAAACGAACAATATCGTGCAACCCATATCGCGGATCTCATAGAACTTCTTGAGGCAGCGCCGCTGAAAGGCGGCGTCTCCCACGGCCAGGATTTCGTCAACGATGAGGATATCAGGCTCGGTATGGATCGCCACGGAAAAGGCCAGGCGCGCAAACATGCCGCTGGAGTATTTCTTGACCGGGCTTTCAATGAACTCGCCGATATCCGCGAACCCCGCGATGCTGTCGAAGCGCTCATCGATCTGGGCATGCGTCAAACCCAGCAACGAAGCATTCAGGTAGACGTTCTCGCGCCCCGTAAACTCCGGATTGAAGCCGGCGCCCAACTCGAGCAGGGCGGCAACGCGGCCATTCGTCTTCACGGAGCCTGTGGACGGCGTCACCGTGCCGCAGATCATTTGCAGCAACGTCGATTTTCCCGAACCGTTCCGACCGACGATGCCTACCGTCTCACCCTTTCTCACGTCGAAGGAAACGCCCGACAGGGCCCAGAATTCCTGCGCGTAGCTCTTCACGCCGCGACCAAACAGGCCGGCGCTGCGCGCCATCAAGGCTTCCTTGAGCCGGTCTTGGGGCTTGGAATAGATCGAGTACCTTTTCCCGAGGTTCTCGACGTGTATGGAAACCGTATCAGAGCACATCCGCGAACCCTTTCCTCACCTTCTGAAACCAGATCAGTCCAATGCCGGCGATCACGAGCCCGACGATCGTATACACGCACCAGCCGGACCAATTGAACGGCTTTCCGAAAATTACCGCGTTTCTCGTCTCTTCAACCACGAAAGTGATCGGATTCAATTTCACGTAGCGTTGCATGCTCTCCGGGATCGCCGAAAGCGGGTAGAAGATCGGCGAAATGAACGTCAGCACGATGGTGAACAGCGATACGGCTTGCGTCATGTCCCTGATGTATACGCCCAGCCCTGCGAGAAACCACGACAAGCCCAGGCACAGGAACAGCAAAGGCACCAGGATCAGCGGGAAATACACCACGGTCCAGGGCACGCTGCCCATGAATATGAGCTGTGCGGCGATCAGCACGATCAGGCTGACCAGCAGATGAAAAACGGCTGACCCCAGGGCAATCACCGCCAGGGTCTCCAGCGGGAACACCACCTTTTTCACGTAGGAAACGTTCGACAATATCAGCGCGGGCGCACGGTTCATGCACTCCACGAAGAGATTGTTCATGATGAGCCCGGCGAACAGGATCACCGCGAAATCGCCGTGGGATTGCGGCGCAGCCGCGCCCGCGCCGCCCCAGCGCGCCTTGAACACCACGGAAAACACGAAGGTGTAGACGATGAGCAGCAGCAACGGATTGAAAAAAGACCATGCAAGGCCAAACACCGAACCGCGATAACGGCCCAGCACTTCGCGCTTGATCATCTGCAGAATTAGCTGGCGATGGCGCGTAGCCATATCACGCGCAACTTGAAGCACTTCGGCAATCAAGAGTGACCTCTCAAACTCACTGGTATTTCTACGACTAGGATCTGTCTGCGCTCGCGACACCGCGACGCAGCAGTCTCTTGGCGAAGCCTACAATCGGCCGCGCCACCCTGAACCGCCGGTAAATCCTGACGACCATGTTGCCCATGCGCAGCAACAATCGAAGCAGGTCAGGCGGCAAAGCACCCGCCTCGTCCATCAGCTTCCTGACCGGGACCGCCCCCTCGGACGCCAGAGGACTGGCGTTCCAATGCGCCACGCTGCTCTGCGAAAGCCTTTTCCGGCGGTCTGCGCTGTCATCGCCGTTCAACAGATAGGAAATCTGCTTTGCGCTCGGATAGCCGGCCTCCTCGGCCGGCAATTCCAGCAATGGGCGCGGGATCAACAGGCCGGCTTCGCCGTCCTGGGCCAATGCCCACAGGCGCTTGAATTCAGCATACTCGGCAAGGCCGGTGTCGAAAATATCGAGCACGGGCCGCCCGGCTCTCGTACGGAAAACAGCGCGAGTCCTGGGACCGCGTCCATTCATCGGCGCGGCATCCAGCGCCAGGGGCAGGGAGTAGGGATCTATCGCCCGCTCGCCCGCAGCGTGCGTGCGGATGGACCACGCCGACACAAACGGAATGTCAGCGCGCGTCCGGAGCACGCGCGCCGCGATGTCCAGATAATCCGGGTCGACGGCATCGCCTTCCGACAGAATGACCATCGCATCTGACGTCCTCATGGCGTGCAAGTCAATGGCCAGACCGGTACGATCAACGCATCGGACATTGCGTCCCAACAGGAAGGCGGAAACTTCCAACTCCGTGCGCAACGCCGGCAGCAGGATCACGCTTTCATATCCGCGGGACGCGAGTTGCGCGCACAGCGGCTGAACCCGGGACAGCGTCTCCGCCTGCACGACGACAAGAATCCCAAAAGTCTGATCACCCTTCGGCTCATCGCCGCACTCCGGCGCGCCAGCCTTCATGTCATAGATGGGCGCGATCTCGTCAGGCACGACGGGATACGGAAAAGCCAGGCGTTCACGCAACGCCTCATCGTCCCAGAGACGATCGATGGTCGCGGCCAGCATATCCGATGATTCGCAATCGAATACCAGGCAGTTCTTCTCGTGCTGGAAAAAGTCCTCGAACCCGGGAATGTCGGAGACGACCAGCGGCACGCCTCCCGCGTACAGCTCGTGCGCGGCATAGCAGAACGATTCCGCGCGATTCGGGAACACCGCGAAGCGGATCTTCTCCAATAGCGCTTCCGTCTGTTCATGGGACAGATGCCCAAGAATATGAAAACGCGCGCGCAGGTCCGCGGGTATGCGACGCTTCAAATAGTCGGCGTACAGGCCGCTGCCATCCGGCGGCTGCCTGGAATCCCCGCCTACGAAATAAAAGTCGGGCGAAAGATCCGGACGCTGCCGCATCCACAACACGGCGGCATCCACCAAAAGATCGACGCCCTTGATTGAAAACAGCCTGCCGTAGAACAGAATGCCGTTTTCGGTGCCATCCGAGCCGTGCTTCTTCAGCGTCTTCTGCAACGGCGGCACCGCCAATACATGATGCGCTTCGACCTTGGGATAGAGGCTCGCCAGGGTCCGCTTCAAGACGGATTCCGAGGGCACCAGAACCGCATCGGCAAGGCGCAGCGCAGCGCGCTCCATGGAATACAGCAGATATAGCTCGGGATGCAGCGAATTCGTCAGGTCCACGCGATCCATCGCCTCTATCGTCGCGTGATAGCGAACGGCGATACGCGTGCCCTCATAGGCTCCCAACGCTAATTTTTCGCACAGGGCATAGTAGGCAACGCCGTGGTAATCGAAAAACTCGATCAGTTGCGGCCGTTCCCGCTCATGCACCTTCAGTGCCGCAACGTTCAAGATATAGGAACGCCATTCGTACCACGAGGAGAAACGCTCCCGCGGCAGCAGATCATCGCCACAAAGATCGCCTACCCGGTAGGCAACGCAATTGTTCGGGTTTGGCAGCTTGAGCCGTTCTACGGAATTGAATCTTGCAAAGACGTCCTTATCGACGTCAAGCAGAAAAACGACACGTGCGCCTGCGTCCAGCAACTGCACCGCCACGTTGTGCAACAACGCGCCGCAACCGCCGCGGGTGACGGGAAACAACTCATAGCTGACAAAGCAGGTTGTCTGCATCAGTTCAAGAACCGTTTCAAGATCAGCGCAGACTCCGCGTTATGTTCAATCGCGTATTCACGGTAGGCGGATACGATCTGCTCCCGTTCGTCCAGCGCCAATCGGATTTTCTGTGCGATCGCATAGGAATCGTCAGGAGCCGCCACCACAAGGCGATCGCGCAGATAGGAGTGCTTCTCGAAATACGGGGTATTGGGACCGATGACGCAAGGCACGCCTGCCGCGAAGCTCTCAAGCGGCAACATGGGCGCGCACTCGTTCAACGTCACGTATAGATTAAGGTGCGTCGTGGCAAGACGGGCGAGCATCTCGTCTTGCGGCACCATGCGGCCAAGGAAATCCTGGCTCAGGCCGAATTCCTTGCAGAACTCGAGCATCCGCTCCGATGCAACGGACCCGACAACCTGGGCGCCCTCAATGGTGGAGGCGGCGGCCAGCATTTCATATGGCGGCTTGTGCCGCAATTCGGAAATGCTCCAAATTCCGAGCTTGATCGGAGCCACCGGAACCGGGGATGCCCGTTCCGGAATGGCGCGATACATATTCAGCAGATAGTGCGCGTCCAGGCCACGATGGCGAAGAATCTGCTCCTGCCCTTTCTTGACGCAGCCGATGCGCCGGATCTTGCCCTGCTCCTGCAGCGAGCACATCAGCCGGAAGCTGCGCCAGGCATAGTCCTCGCTCGCCTGCATGAACGTGCCATGCCAGACGACGTGCACCGGCAGGTCCGGCGCCTGGCGGTGCAGAGCGCGCACCAGGTGCTGATAGGAAAACGGAAAGCCCTGCAGAACGACCGCGACAGGGCGACGCGCGATCAAGCCTGAAGCGATGCGTTCGCCGTCATCGGCGGTCAATTCGTCCGTCAGCAGCAGCAAATGCTCGAACATCTGGGCCGCCGAGCTGCGGATTCCCAGCCAGTCGGGATGGGCGATCGCAACAGGCACATCGCAAGGCAGCGCTTGTAGCGCTGCGTCCGGCAATAGCTCTGGGCGCGTAGTGCCGCTGGCCTGCGGCGCCGCCGTGTTCACCGCCGGAGCGGCCGGTTGAACCGTCGCCTCCTGGCGACGCTTCAGGAACGTGCGGTAGATCTTGCCCAGCGGCCCCTGCGACAGGCGCAGGCCGACCTTGTAGGCAACGGACCCTTCGATCTCGCGGTAGCGCTGTGCCGCGTCCACCAGCAATGCCTTCGCGTTGTCCAGCTCCACGCGCAACCTTGCCGCTTCGGCTTCTGCCACTGATGAAGCGCCGTGCTCCAGCGCCGACGGGGATTTCGTCGAATGAGATGTCATGAAAAAGGAGGATTCGAAGTGCTAATCTACAAACCGGCGGATCAATGCAGATTCCGGTCGGGTGCTGCCACGGCAGCCTGGGAAATGCAGGCTCGGCACAGGCCAAGCGCGAGCGATCCCCTGGACAAAAGGCCGAGGGCATTTTAGATCAAAAGCCCCCTGGCCCACCCTGGCCAGCCAGCCATTCCCGGCTCCTCGCCGGCCCGGCCTCCCTGCCCCGCAGGATGGCCTCAAAACGCACCGAAGCATACACGCCTCCTGGAAGGCCGGGCCGCGAGCTTGCGCTTTCTTGCGTTTTCAGACATTCGGAAGCCCAGGCCGGGCGCACCGAAACGTCAGCTCTTCCCGGCCACGACGATTCCCACCATGATCAGGGCAATGCCCGCGAAATACTGGGTACTGAAACGCTCGCCGAAAATCAGATGGCTACCAAGGGGCACCAGGATGAACGCCAGCGCCATGATGGGGTACACACGGCCCAGTTCGACCCGCTGCAATACCCAGACCCATGCAATCGACGTGAGGCCATACAGCACCATCGCGCCGAACAGCGCCCCAAGCGGCCGCCAGGAAAAGAAAGTGCCCGTCTGGGCGAGAGCGGATGCGCTGACCTTGAACAGGATCTGTCCGATGGCCAGGCCCACCACGCACAGCACTGCGGCAACATAAGTCATCATTTGCTTTTCACGCCGCTCTTTTCGACAACCGCATGGAATGCGACGAACAGATTCAGATCCATCGCGGGCAGCCTGGTCGGCCACCACGATTCCTGGGCATTCGGAAAGTAATGCCGCAAGATCGCCATCAGGTTATTGCAGGGATTGACGTGCTCGCGGGCCATGACATAGTCATAGGGAATTCCCATCGCCAACGCAGCCTTGCGCGGCCCCAGCCGTCGCCCGAGACGCCAGGCGAAGCCAGGATCCGTCGGAATGAGAATGGAGAGCGTGCCGCCCGGTTTCAGGACGCGTTGCCACTCTTTCAATGCCAGGTGAGGATAGTAAATATGCTCGAGCACATGCGTCGCGATCACTCGATCGTAGCTGTTGTCCTCGCTGGCGATATCGGCTCCGGCCTGAACAGAATAGGAAATCCGGCCGTCGTACTTGTCGCCGATCTTCTTTGCGGCGATATCGAGCGTCTTGGGATCCATGTCCGTCAGGACATATTCGTCGAACTGGTGCCGCACGAACGACAGATGCTCGCCAGTGCCCGCTCCGATCTCAAGCACCTTGCCGAATTTGGTACCCGGTCCGAACGGTTGCTCGGTCAGCTTGTGGCTGGCCCTCATCACCCAGGATTGCAGTGGGCTCTCGTAGTTTCTCTCGTCATAGACATCGGCGAACTTTTCCCGATAATCCGACCAAGCCTTATCCTCGTTATGCAATTCATTTCTCCGAATTTTTCAAACCGCACGCCGAATTGCCTCGAATCCGGTGAAATGGCCTGGTAGGGACCGTGCTGATATCGTGCCCGAGAAAGGCCAGTATCAGTTGAAGTCCCAAAATAATAGGCAGCGCGGACAGCATGACGGTGCCCGCGGAGGTGGTTGCGCCGTGGCTGGCCGCCACGATCCAGTTATAAATTCCAAAAACACTGCCAAACAGCACCAACAATGCGCCCAGCGGCAACTCGATGGAAGCCAGGGACATGTCGCGCAGATAATAATTGTAGAAAATCCTCTTGAAAAAATTCCGAGCGTGCTTGGCCATAAATTCGCCGATTATCTTTCCAATCCGCAAGTTACTGACTTCATCGCCGTACTTGGCATCCATCGGGACATCAACGACCACGGCTCGCAACGTGTTGAGCCGGAACAAGAGGTCTGTTTCAAAGAAATAGCGCCGGCTTATTTTCTTCATCGGCAGATGCTTCGCCACCTCACGGTGTATGGCCGTGTATCCATTGGTGGGATCGAACAAATTCCAGTAACCCGAAGACAGCTTGGTCATGAAGGAAAGCACCGCATTTCCGAAGAGGCGCATTTTCGGCATTGCGCGGATCTCTTCCAGATCGAAGAACCGGTTTCCCTTCGTGTAATCCGCCTCCCCCCTGACGATGGGCTCGACGAAATCGGGAATCAGCTTCGGATCCATTTGTCCGTCGCCATCCAGTTTCACCATGATGTCCATGCCATCTTCAATTGCCGCCAGATAGCCGGTCATGACTGCGCCGCCGACGCCCTGGTTCTGCTCGTTGCGCAATACCGTTACCCGGGGATCACTGCAATTCTCAGCGACAAAGTCGCCGGAGCCATCCGGGCAGCAATCATCCACGACATAGATCCGGCAGACTTCGGGGCCAATGTGCTTGATGACATCAAGCACGTGCCTTTTTACTTTATAGCTTGGAATAACAACCGCAATTTTTGACGACATCATTTGGCTCGAGTAAGCGTCGGATCAAGTTGCCTGCCGGACATGGCCAGGCCGATAGCCATGATGAACGTCAACAGGGCCAGCACCACCGACGGCCATAGATAGCGATAGTCCTGAGCGCTCATCAATACGCCGAGGCCCACGCAATTGCACAAGGACGGCGCGACGACAAGAACGAATGCCCGGGAGCTGCGATAGACCATCATCAGCGCGGCCCACAGTCCGACCAGGAGGTACAAGGCAGGACGCGTATAGATTTCCGCAGGCGCGAATATCTGGCTATGCCAGGTGTCCAGCGTCAACTTCAATTCCGGCAACAGCGAACGCGTCTTGAGCCCAAGCTCCTTGCTTTCCTTCATCTGGGTGATTTCGCCCGGCGAGAGCATCGTGAACTCTCCAGGCTCTCCGCCGATGCGCCAGATCAATCCGGTCACACAAAGCTGATGCCGCAGGAATACTCCCGGATGACGGACAATTTCCTTGAACATCAGACGGTTCAACTCTGCCGCATTGGTGGCCAGGAAGGAATAGGAAACGTGCTTGTTCCAGAAAAGGGGAACGACGGATTTGCAGTTGTATCCGTTCAGCCATTCCTGACGCGGCAGCGTCTTGTCCATGAGCGCCTGGTCAGCCGGGTCAAACTCCACTCCGGCGCTCTCCATTGCTCCCAGCACATGGAGCGCAAAGATGGAACGGTAGTGCGGCGCCACAGGCTCCGCCGCGACCATGCTCAGCAAGAGCGTCTTCGCGAAGATGAAAATGGCGATCGAAGCCACCAGGGCCCCCGCCGCCCGGATCTTGGCGCGGCGGCCGGCTGCGAACAAGAGCAGCAGCGCGAAAAACAGGCCGACGATGACAATCCCATTGTGCCGGACGCCGAAGATCAGCACTCCGGCCAAGCCCATCGCGATCAGGGAGCCCCACTTGAGGGTGAGGCCCAACCGCACTTCCCGTGCCGCCAGCCCGCTCAGCAGGATGATGCCGATGGTAAACGGCACGTCCTTCCATAGCGTGGTGACCAGCATGAAATTGGCAGGAAACACAGGGATGATGATGGCGGCGATCGCAGCGACATAGCGCGGCACGCCCCAAGCCATCATTTCCCGCAGGAAGAACCAGGTCACCAGCGAAAACACCAGTATCTGGAAAATCACCGCCGCCTGGGGCGCGGGATATACGAAATACGCCAACTTGTAGAAGAAGGTGGACAGTACGGGATGGGCATCCGCATAGTATCCATTCACGATCTGCCGCCATTGGTCTATTGAATCCGGCGACATCTGGGCAGGCCAATAGGCGGCCAGGGCCAATCCGTAAACCGCGATGCTGGGCGCCATCAGCCACAGGCTCCAGCCCGGCTTGCGATTCTGTGCTGCTTGCCCGGCACCCGCCCCGGCGCGAAGGCACAGCGATGTCGCGGCAAAGAAAGCGGCGAACGCTGCCGCGTAGATCAGCAAACCCAGCCCAAGCGTGCGCCACGGGTTCAATTTCAACGGCAACGTACCGTAGAAATCGATACGCAGCGAACCGGGCGTCGCGGAATAGAGATCATAGCGGCGCTTGAAATCCCCGCTGGAGATCTCGACGATTCCTGAATATTCGTGCTTGGTGAAGACCAGAAAGTCTTCTGGCGTAATGGCCGCGTTCGAGAGAATGGTCGCCGGCTGGCCCTGGTACGAGACCAGGCTTTCGCCGCGTCGCTCCCACCCTCCATCCCGCTGTACCGCCGATTCGTTCGCGGTCAACAGCGCCGAGGACAGCCACACTTCCGCACCCTTGGCTGCGGGATTGCGCTCGCCTGTCGCTGTTATTTTGAATCCCGCTGCGACGTCATATTGAGGCCGCAACGGCAGCATGACCACGAACAGCAGGGCAAACAACGCCGATATGACGGCACATTTTCCTTTAGAAAACACTGATTCTTCCTGTTCTTATTTGTCTATCAACAGATATTTGATCCCGATTTCGGCACTGCAGGCAGAAACATCAACGATGCCGCCGCTTCGTCCGCAACCTCTTTTTCGGCCGCATCACCAGCCAGCTGGGCATATCGAAGCGCACCAGCTTTCTGTACAGGACCAGATAGGTTGCAGAAAATAGAAAAACAAAGAATATGAGCACATATTGATACTGCCAGAACAGCACTGCCGGAATGATCGCGAAGGAAGACAACAGCCACAGATAAGGCGATGTCATTGCATTTCTCTTGGCCTGATACCGGTGTTCCTCTCCCCCTGCCCACCGAATCAATCTCTTATAAATTAGCATATGCAGATGCACTCCATCGGGCATGCCGGGAGATTGCCCCCTCAGAAACTTTTTCCTATAAATGGAAAACAAGGTCTCGAAGACAGGATAAATACAGAGCAACAACGGGAACCACGCGGAAACCTGCGGATGCCGGGCCAGCATCAGCACCGACACCGCGCCGATCATGAATCCAATGAAATACGCCCCGCCGTCGCCCAGGAAAATCAGGCCGCGCGGATAATTCCAGACCAGGAATCCTGCTATGGCACCAATCATCCCAACGGAGGTGACAAGCAACAGGCGATCGCCAAGATAATAGGAAACGTAGGCAAAACCAGCGAATATCATTGCGGAAACGACAGCCGCCAGGCCATTGTAGCCGTCGATGATATTGATGGCGTTTGCTGCGCCGGCCATGGCCACCGCCGTGAACACGAAGGAAACCACGGTAAATTGCAACAGCCAATCCACGCCAATAATATCCAGGCGCGTCAGTTGAGCGCCGAGAAAATAATACGCTGCCGCCCCCGATATCATCGCCAGCCCGAGACGCACCAGCACCCTGACCTTCTTGGTCAGGTCTTCCGCCAGCCCCCCAAGGAAAGCGGGCATGGATACAGCCATCAATATCAACGGTTCATGCCGGAGCGCGGGCTCCCGGAATACCGCCAACATGCAAACACCAAACATCGCGGCCATTATCGACACCCCGCCAACCCGCGGAACGGGTATCGCATGGTACTTCTGCACGCCCGACAAGTCGTGGTCTGCCGTATATTTCGCATGCAAGGTGTTGTAGCGCACGAGCAGCAGCGTAACCACCAGCGAAATCAGAAATGCTACTAGCACATAAACCATAAAAGTACCGGATTTGAAATTTCGCGCAATTTTAGTGGCTGAGCACGTTCTACGGCGACCGACGTGCAATTTATTACTACGCAAGCAGAGCCGAGGCTTCCGGCCGGTTGGCGCTCCACCCGGCGCGGGACGCCTTATCGGCGACCGGCCCCTGGCCAGGGGCCTGCGCTTCGGTGGGCGCGGCAATTTTAGCTTGGCAGGCCGCAACGCCGCTCCGAAACCGCATTCCGGCCTCGCCTGCCAGCGTTGAACTCGCCCGCCGGCGCCACAATGCAGTGGCGAAAAACGCCAATCGGAGCAAGAATGGGCCATATAGCGGTTTCTACAAGGAGACAGCCATGCGCATTGCCGATGCCCAATGGATCCCGTCAACCCAGCACCAGACCTGGGACGCCTTGACCGATCCTGCCGTGCTGCAGCGATGCATCCCCGGATGCGTCAACGTCACGCAGCGCTCCCCCACCGAGTACGCCGTCACCCTGCGTGCCAAGGTCGCCGGCATCGACACCGACTACGACGGCGAGATTCTGCTGTCGGACATCGATCCCCCCAACAGTTGCACCCTGGTGTTCGAGGGCAAGGGCCGGGCGGCCTGCCTGGCCATCGGCACCGCCCAGGTCAACCTCAGCACCAAGGACCAGGGCACCCGCGTGGCCTACACCGTGGCGGGTATGACCGGCGGCAAGCTGGCCGAATGCGGTGAAAGCCTGATCCTGAAGGCGGGCGAGAAGATCATCGAGCGCTTCTTCGCCGCGTTCATCGATTACATGGCCGGCCAGCCGCGGCTGGCGCCGCCGCCCCCGCCACCCGAGCCCGAGCCTCGCGGCCTGTCCAACTCCCGCTGGTCCTGGGCGCTGGTGCTGGTGGTGATCGCCGTATTCCTGAGTTACCACACCCTCTACAAGTAGTGGACAGCCGGGCCAACCGGGACGGTTGCGGCCATTCGGCGGTGATATGCTAACTAAATGAGCACGCCCCCGCCTACGCCGCAGCCCCAGCCAGACCCGCCTCCCTCTGCTCAGCCCGCCACCCCGCCGCCATCGCGCCGCGACCTGCTGATGGCCATGGCCGGTGTTTCGGCCACCGTCGTGCTGGCTGCCTTCGATTCCACCATCATCAGCACCACCCTGCCGCGCGTGGCCGAGGCGCTGAACGGCATGGCGCTGTACGCCTGGGTCGGCACCGGCTACCTGCTCGCCACCGCCGCCTCCATCATGATCTTCGGCCGCCTGGGCGACATGTTCGGGCGCAAGCCGCTGATGCTGGTGTCGGTGCTCATCATCGCGCTGGGCTCGATCGCCTGCGGGCTGTCGCAGAGCATGGGCCAGCTGATCCTGTTCCGCTCGCTGCAGGGCATCGGCGGCGGCATGATGATCGCCACCGCCTTCGCCGCGCCCGCCGACCTGTTCCCCGACGCCAAGCAGCGCGTGCGCTGGATGGCGCTGGTGTCGGCCGCCTTCGCCATGGCCAGCGGCATCGGCCCGGTGCTCGGCGGCGCGGCGACCCAGGCGCTGGGTTGGCGCGCCGCCTTTTTCATATCGCCGATCGCCGCCGCCGTCGCGCTGTTCCTGCTGGCGCGCTACTTCCCCCGCATCAAGCCCGTCCACACCGGCGAGCGCCGCATCGACTGGCTGGGCGCCCTGCTGCTGGTCGTGGCCGTGGGCGCGCCGCTGGCGGCGCTGGAGCTGGGCTTTGCCAGCGGCGATCACGCCCACCCCGGTCTGGCGCTGGGCCTGGCCGTGGCGGGCATCGCCGCCATCGCCCTGCTGGTCCCGATCGAACGGCGCGTGGCTTCGCCGATCTTCCCGCTGCGCGTGCTGGCGGGCCGCGAACCGCAACTGCTGAACCTGGCGGCGATGACCGTGGGCGCGGTGATGTTCGTGCTGATCTTCTACAGCCCGCTGCTGCTGCAGCAGGTTCTGGGCTATACGCCCAGCCAGGCCGGGCTGCTGCTCACGCCCCTGGTGGCGGCCATCTCGGTGGGCAGCATCATCAACGGCCGGCTGTTCCACCGCCAGACCGAGCCCCAGCGCCTGATGGTCTTCGGCGCCTGTCTGCTGGCGGCCGGCACCTTGATGGTGCTGCTGATCTCGCCCGGCACCTCGGCCTTGTGGATCCTGTCGGCCTTCTTCGTGAACGGCTGCGCGCTGGGCTTCCTGCTGCCCAACCTGACCCTGTTCATGCAGATGCTCAGCGAGCGACGCGACGTGGGCGTGGCCTCGGCCCTGGTCCAGACCACGCGCGCGATCGGCAGCGCGCTGGGCACTGCGCTGGTGGGCATCCTGATTTCGCATAGTTCCGTACTAAACGGAGTGCGGACCGGCCTGGGCTTGTGTATTGCCCTGTCCCTGACCTGCGCGGTGCTCGCGCACCGGGTGAAGATGAAGAACCTGGCTTCTGCCCGGAAACCCTCCTGAGACTGGACTGCACATGCGTCGTCGCGATCTGCTGGACCTGCTGGTCCTGGCCGCCGTATGGGGCGGCTCGTTCCTGTTCATGCGCATCGCCGTGCCCGAATTCGGGCCGGTGCCACTGATCGAGCTGCGCGTCGGACTGGCCGCGCTGTTCCTGCTGCCGGCCGCGATCTGGCGCGGCAGGCTGCCGCTGATGGCCCGGCACTGGAAGGCCATCCTGGTGGTGGGCACGCTCAACGCCGCCCTGCCCTTCGTCCTGTATGCCTATTCGGCGCAATCGCTGGGCGCGGGCTTCCTGTCGGTATCCAACGCGGTGACGCCCGTCTGGGGCGCCGTGATCGGCTGGCTCTGGCTCAAGGACAAGCTGCCCTGGTCACGCTCGCTGGGCCTGCTGATCGCGCTGCTGGGCATCGTGGTGCTGGTCTGGGACAAGCTCAGCTTCACCTCCGGCGGTACCGGCCCGGCCGTGCTCGCGGCCGTGTCCGCGCCCGTGTTCTACGGCATCGCGGCCAACTGGACCAAGCGCTTCCTGACAGGCGTGGACGCGCTGACCAACGCCACCGGCAGCATGGTCGCCGCCTCGCTGGTGCTACTGCCGGCCGCCGTGATGACTTGGCCGCAGGCGCCGGTCGCGGCCATGGCCTGGGGCGCCACCGTGCTGCTGGCCGTGGTCTGTACCGGCGCGGCCTATATCGTGTTCTTCCGCCTGATCGCCAACGTCGGCCCCACCGGCGCGGTCAGCGTCACCTTCCTGGTGCCGATCTTCGGCGTGATGTGGGGCGCGTGGTTCCTGAACGAGGCGATCACCGGTCCCATCCTGGCGGGCGCCGGCGTGATCCTGGTGGGCACGGCGCTGGCGCTGGGGCTGATCGGCCCGCGGCGCAAGCCCGCGTAGCGCGCACGGCGCCGTGACGGAAACGGGCTCAGTACTTGTCCGAGGTTCCCGTCAACGCCACGCCGATCCGCAGCAGTACATACGACGCCGCATCCACCCAGCGCCGCAGCAGCCCGCGCCGCTGGTAGTCCAGCGGCCGGATGAAGCGGCCACCCTCGCGGATGGCCGTCTCCAGCCGTTCCTGCAGGTCCCAGGCGAAAGGCTGGTCGTCGATCACCACGTTCGCTTCGCGCGCCAGCAGCAGGCTGAAGGGATCCAGGTTGGACGAGCCCACGGTGGCCACGTTGTCGATGACGGCCACCTTGGCATGCAGGTAGCCGGGCATGTATTCGTAGATCTCGATGCCGTCGCGCAGCAGCTGGTCGTATAGCGAACGCGTGGCGTGGTACTGCATGCGGTATTCGACCTTGCCCTGCAGCAACAGCCGCACGCGCACGCCGCGCGCGGCCGCCCTGGCCAGGGCGCGGCGGAATTGCACGCCGGGAAAGAAATAGGCGTTGGCGATGAGGATGTCGCGCCGCGCCTCGGTGATGCCCAGCAGATAGGCGCGCTCGAAGGTCTGGCGAAAACGCAGGTTGTCGCGCAGCACCAGCGCGGCGCGCATCTGGCCACAAGGCGCCACGGCGACATGATGCGGCTTGGCCAGCCGCATGCGGTTCCAGTCGCGCGGATGGCGCCGCAGGCGCGCCCAGTTCAGCCGCACCCAGAGCAGGTCCTGGGCGTAGGCGGCGTCGGTGACCACCGGCCCGCGCACCTGGACGGCGAAGTCGAAGCGCGGCGCGGTCAGGCCGTCGGTGGGATCCAGGTCATCGTAGTCGTCAACGATATTGATGCCGCCCACATAGGCGATCTGCCCGTCGATCACGCTGACCTTGCGATGCAGGCGCCGCAGGCGGCTGCGCGACGGGATCAGCTTGGCGAACCAGCGCGGCTCGGGCCGGAAGATGCGGCACTGGGCGCCGGCGTTGGTGAGCCTGACGCGGACCTCGTCGGCGGTGGCAGCGCTGCCGAAACCGTCAAGCACCACCCGCACCTTGACGCCGCGCAGCGCGGCCTCGGCCAGGCACCGCAGCACCATCTCGCCGCTGCGATCGAGCATGAAGATATAGGTTTCCAGGTGCACGCTGACCGTGGCGGCATCGATGGCGGCGCACAGGGACGGGAAGAAGTCCGCGCCGTTCTGCAACAGCCGGATGTCGTTGCCATCCGTCCAGTCCAGCCTGACCGGCTCGCGCTTCACGGCAGTTCCAGCTCGGCCAGCAGCGGGGAATGATCGGACAGCCGGGCCCATTCCCGGCCGCGCAGCACGCGCGCGCTGCGCACGGCAAAGCCGCGCTGGTAGATGCGGTCCAGCCGGAACCAGGGGAACACGGCGGGAAAGGTGCGCGGCGGCGGCAGCAGCAGGCGCGAGCTGCCGTCCATGCCAAGCTGGTTGGTGCGCTCCATGACCGAGATGCCGTTGGGCACGCCGCGCAGCGCGTTGGTGAGCCGCTTGACCGAGTCGCGCAACCGCGGCAGTTCGCCGCCATGGCTGCGCGGCGCGTGCGAGAACACTTCGTACAGGCCGAGCTGCTGCACGAACAGCGGCGCCAGCCGGTCGCCCCAATCATTGAAATCGCCGGCGACGAGGATGGGGTCACCCTCGGGCACCAGGCGACGGATGCGCTCGGTCAGCGCCAGGATCTGGCGGCTGCGGCTGCCGGCGAACAGGCCCAGGTGGACCACGAAGCAATGCACGGCGCGCCCGTCCAGCTCGATGCGTGCATGCAGCAGGCCGCGCTGTTCGAGGCGGTGGTCGGAGATGTCCTGGTTCTCGTGCTCGACGATCGGAAAGCGTGACAACAGCGCGTTGCCATGGTCGGTCTGGTGGCGGATGGCGTTGCGCCCGTAGGCCACGTCCAGCCGCAGCGCCGCGGCCAGCGATTCATGCTGCGCATCCAGCAGCGACTTGTTTTCGTTGCGCCCCTGCACTTCCTGCAGGAAGACCAGATCGGGACGCAGCCCGTACAGGCCCAGGCGCAGCTCGTTCAGGGAGTCGCGCCGGCCCAGCGCCGAGCGGCCTTTATGGATGTTGTAGCTGACGACACGGATGAGCGACATGGAAGCGATGGCGCCTTACAAGACACGGAACCCGCCGGCCCGGACGCCCGCAAGCGCACCCCGACCCGACGCCGCCACACCCGGCGGCGCTTGCCAGATTACCGCATTTCAGTTGCCGTTTACCGCCCCCGACGCAGCCAGAAACAGAAACGCCCCGGACAAGTCCAGGGCGTTCACGGCCTGCTACCCAAACCCGGCGACTGCCACTGAGAATGAAGCACCACTACGAGGCGCTATCCCCGCAAGCCACCAGTGCCCCACAAGCAAGGCCACGCGGATCCGGCTCTGCCGGTCCGCAGTGGCGCCCCCTTGAGGGGGAAGCGCCGAAGGCGCTTCGGGGGTGGGCTATTTCTCTACATTGCGCAGGCGGATGTGCAGCTCGCGCAGCTGCTTCTCGTCGACCTCCGACGGCGCCTGCGTCAGCAGACACTGCGCGCGCTGGGTCTTCGGGAAGGCGATCACGTCGCGGATCGACTCGGCGCCGGTCATCATGGTGACGATGCGGTCCAGGCCGAAGGCGATGCCGCCATGGGGCGGCGCGCCGTACTGCAGCGCGTCCAGCAGGAAGCCGAACTTCTCGCGGGCTTCCTCGGCGCCGATCTTCAGCGCGCGGAACACCTTGCTCTGCACTTCCTCGCGGTGGATACGGACCGAGCCGCCGCCGATTTCCCAGCCGTTCAGCACCATGTCGTAGGCCTTGGCGAAGGCCTTGCTCGGATCGGATTCGAGGAAGTCCTCGTGGCCGTCCTTGGGGCTGGTGAAGGGATGGTGGGCGGCGGTGTAGCGGCCGTCTTCCTCGTCGTATTCGAACATCGGGAAGTCGACCACCCACAGCGGCTTCCAGCCGGCGATCGCCAGGCCGGTCTTCTTGCCGAATTCGCTGTGGCCGATCTTCACGCGCAGCGCGCCGATGGCGTCGTTCACGACCTTCTCGCGGTCCGCGCCGAAGAAGATGATGTCGCCATCCTGGGCGCCGGTGCGCTTGATCAGCTCGGCCAGCGCGGCGTCATGCAGGTTCTTGACGATGGGCGATTGCAGGCCGTCGCGGCCCTTGGCCACTTCGTTGACCTTGATGTAGGCCAGGCCCTTGGCGCCGTAGATGCCGACGAACTGCGTGTAGGCGTCGATCTCGCTGCGCGACATCTCGGCCCCGCCCGGCACGCGCAGGGCGACCACGCGGCTGCCCGGCGCCGTGGCGGCGGCGGCGAAGACCTTGAAGTCCACGTCGCGCATGACGTCGGTCATGTCGGTGAATTCCAGGTTCACGCGCAGGTCCGGCTTGTCCGAGCCGTAGCGGCGCATGGCTTCGGTCCAGGTCATGATCGGGAACGGCGACGGCAGGTCCACGTCCTGCACCACCTTGAACACGTGGCGGATCATGTTCTCGAAGATCTCGCGGATCTCGAGTTCGCTCAGGAACGAGGTTTCGCAATCGATCTGGGTGAATTCCGGCTGACGGTCGGCGCGCAGGTCTTCGTCGCGGAAGCACTTGGTGATCTGGTAGTAGCGGTCGAAGCCCGACACCATCAGCATCTGCTTGAACAGCTGCGGCGACTGCGGCAGCGCGAAGAAGTGGCCGGCGTTCACGCGCGAGGGCACCAGGTAGTCGCGCGCGCCTTCGGGCGTGCTCTTGGTCAGCATCGGGGTTTCGATGTCGATGAAGCCCAGCTGGTCCAGGAACTTGCGCACTTCGATCGACACGCGGTAGCGCAGCATCAGGTTGCGCTGCATCTGCGGGCGGCGCAGGTCCAGCACGCGGTGCGTCAGGCGGGTGGTCTCGGACAGGTTGTCGTCATCGAGCTGGAACGGCGGCGTGACCGACGCGTTCAGGATCTCGACTTCCTTGCACAGCACTTCGATCTCGCCCGAGGCCAGTTCGGCGTTGGCCGTGCCGGCCGGACGCTCGCGCACCAGGCCGGTGACGCGGATGCAGAATTCGTTGCGCAGGCGCTCGGCGGTGGCGAAGGCGGCGTTGTCCGGATCGAACACGATCTGGGCCAGGCCCGCGCGGTCGCGCAGGTCGATGAAGATGACCCCGCCGTGGTCGCGGCGGCGGTTCACCCAGCCGAACAGGGTGACGGTCTGGCCGAGATGGTCACGGCAAACCTGGCCGGTATAGCAGGTACGCATGCGGGATGACTCCGTTGTGTGCTTGGTAATAGCGTAAAGGGTTACGAATCGGCGTGGGGCGCCGGTACGGGCGGGGCGGGCCGGTCGGCGGCGGGCATCGCCGCGGCCGGGGCGACCACGCCCATGGAAACGATGTACTTCAGGGCCGCGTCCACGCTCATCTGCAGGTCGATCGCCTCGGTGCGCGGCACCATGAGGAAAAAGCCCGAGGTCGGGTTGGGCGTGGTCGGCACATAGACGCTGATGTGCTCGCCGGGCAGCTGTTCCGCCACCTCGCCGCCGGGCGTGCCGGTGACGAAGGCGATGGTCCAGGCGCCGGCGCGCGGATACTGCACCAGCACGGCGCGGCGAAACGCCTGGCCGTTGGGCGCCAGCACCGTGTCGCTGACCTGCTTGACCGAGTTATAGATGGAGCGCACCAGCGGGATGCGGCCCAGCAGGGATTCCCACTGGTCCACCATCGTGCGGCCGATCAGGTTGGCGGCGAAAATGCCCGTCAGCAGCACCACCGCCACGACCAGGACGAAGCGGAAGCCAGGGATGTCGACGCCGAACAGCGATTCGGACGACAGGAAGCCGGGCACGAACCCTTCCAGGGTGGCGACCAGCAGACCCAGCACCCACACCGTGATGACCAGGGGAACCCAGATCAGCAGGCCGGTGATGAAGTACTTCTTGATGACGCGCATTCGCATCGCGTGGCTCTAGGAAGCCGCGGTCCCGGTGGCGGCGGGCGCGGCCGGAGCCGCGGGCGTGGCCGGCGCGGCCGCGGGAGCGGCGCTCTCGGACGAGGCCGGCGAGGACGCGCCGCCGCCGTTGCCGTTGCCGCGGAAATCCGTGACATACCAGCCGGAGCCCTTGAGCTGGAAGCCAGCCGCGGTCACCTGCTTGGAAAAGGCGCTCTGGCCGCACTCGGGGCAAACCGTGAGCGGCGCATCGGAGATCTTCTGCAGCACATCCTTGGCATGGCCGCAGGCGCTGCACTTATAAGCGTAAATGGGCATTTCGTGCTCCCGGGCGCGAGCCCGGCGTATCAAGAGACCGTTCCAAAAGCCCGTTCGCCAAATCACGGCGGGCGGACGGCCTGGCGGTCTGGCCATGGCCTGGCCACGGACGCGGCGGCGGATGCCGCGCTGAAGGCAAGGCCAAAAAAATACGGGAAAGTCTTGAATTTTAGCGGTTTTTCATGAACAACCGGAGACGACCCGGGCGGCGGGTCCCCCGGGGCGCCACGCCCGGCCCTGCCCTGGACGCCCCACGCCGCTTTCCGCGAGCCGCCGGACGGCTTTCCGGACAGTTCCCAGGCCGGCCAGGGCCGGTCCCGCGCCTCCCGCCGGACCGCCTAGACCGGCAGCAGGAACATCAGCGCCGCCACCAGCGTCGGCCCCAGGGCCGACAGGAACAGCCGGCCGGACGAGATGCTGCCGTCCGGGAAATGGTTCTTCAGGATGGCGAAGCCGGCCGGATTCGGCGCATTGGCGATCACGGTCAGGCCGCCGCCGGTGACGGCGCCCGCCACCAGCATGTAACGCCAGGCCTCGCCGGTGCCCTCGACCAGCGATCCCAGGTAGGTCAGGGCCGCATTGTCCGTGATGGCGGTCAGCGCGGTCGCGCCCCAGAACAGCACGAAGGGCTGCAAGCCGCCCAGCAGGTCCTGCAGCCACCATTTCTGCAGGCCGCCCAGCACCACCAGCCCGGCCAGGAAGAAGCCGACCATCAGCCCTTCCTTGATCATCAGGCGGCTCTGGTGGCGCTTGTACGCTTCCGTGAAGCCGATGAACATCATCAACAAGCCCAGGAAGATCGCGGGATGGTGCGCGGTGAGTACCACGGCGACCAGGAACACCAGGTGCACCAGCATGACCACGGCCGGCACCGGCGGACGCCGGTCCGCGCCTTCCGGTGCGTCGACGCCGCCGCCGGTGCCCACGCTGTGTCCCAGCAGCGCCTTGCGGCAGATCAGCGTCAGCAGCGCCGCGTTCAGGCACACCGCCACGGCGGCGCGCCAGCCGAAGTGCTGCAGCATGAAGCCGGAATCCCAGCCGAAGGTGGTCGCCACCATCAGCACGGGCGGCGCGGCGTAGGACGTGAGCACGCCGCCGATGGAGACGTTGACGAACAGCACGCCCAGCGTCAGGTACTTGAAGCCGGCCCGGCCGCTGGTGCGGAAATAGGCGTCGCGCAGCAGGATGGCGGCCAGCGTCATGGCGGCCGGCTCGGTGATGAAGGAGCCGCCCAGCGGCACCAGCGACATGATCACGAAGAACGTGGCCAGCTCGCGGCGCAGCGGCAGCACGCGCGCCGTCAGCCGCACCAGCTGTCCCACCAGTTCCAGGATCGGACGGCTGGCCGCCACCACCATGATGACGAACACGAACAGCGGCTCGGTGAAGTTGCGCGTGTCCATGTACTCGATGGCCGCGGGCGGCCCGGACAGCGCCGCCATGGCGACGATGAGCGCGAAGGCCCACACGCCGAACACCGCCTCGACCTCGGCGAACAGGTGCCAGAAGCCCGCGTGCGGCCCGCCCTTGTGCGCCAGCCGCGCGAAGAACGGCACCGAGAACGTATGAAGGACCGCCACCGCGAACAACAGGGTGGCGATGACTTCGATGGGCTGGGGCATGGCTGGGCTTCCGTGATCAGGGGCAATGACTGCGCCCTGCCCGCCTGAAGGCACGCAGGGCAAGGGCCGCAATATAACGTAGGCCCCCGTCCCCGCGACACCGGGTCAATACTAAGAGCACGGCCGCGGCGCGGCCGCGCGCGCCTGCCGGCCATGCGCGCTGCCATCACCCGCCTGGGCACGGCAGGCGCTCCGGCCGGACATGACGTCCGACCGGCGCAGCCGTCGCTCAGGCGATCGGCGCGGGCGGATCGCCGCCGTCCTGCGCCGCCTTCATCTCCATCAGCAGGCTGTGCAGCATCTCGGTGGACAGGCCGTGCAGCACCAGCCGATAGCCGGCCCGCAGCGTCGACATCGGCACCAGCGGATGGCTGTTGTTGACCAGGATCAGGTGCTGCGGCGCGCCCAGCAGCTTGGCCGCGTAGATGCCGATGGTCTCGTCCAGCTGCAGCGAATTGGCCGCGCGCCAGAAGTCGTTGTCAGTGAGCATGAGCTGGTACAGCGGCGTGAACAGCTCGATGGCGCTTTGCAGGTCCAGGAAGTTCAGCCGCGCCTGCGGCATGTCGTCCAGCAGCAGCCCGGGATCGCGGATCATGGAGAAGTCGACCCGCTCGGGCGCGTGCATCTCCACGCCCGCCTCGCGCAGCGCGGTGTTGAGCCGGATGACGAAGTTGAACAGGTTCAGGTCGTGCTTGACGAACAGTTCGTCCTTCAGGTCGTCGATATCGCGCGGCTCCAGCGGCGTGGTGCTGACCGGCACCGGCGAATTGGCGGCGATGAAGGCCAGGATCTGCGCGCCCAGGTGGAAGTGCCGCAGGATCAGCCAGTTGGCCTCGGGCGAGACGAAGCGCTTCAGGCCCCAGGCCAGGATGCGATGCAGCAGCTTCGAGTGCGACCAGCGCCGCGGCACGAAGGTCTTGACCACCTGTATCAGCACGATGAAGGCGCGCGCCAGCGGCCGCAGGAAGGGCAGCAGGTATTGGCGCGAGCTGCTGCTCGAATCCGTCAGCCAGGCTTTCTTGACCTTGTCCGGCAGGGGCGTGCTGCGGTCCAGGTACAGGGCCAGCCAGGGGCTGGGATCCAGCGGATCGTGCGCCTTGGCCAGGAACTCGGGTTCTTGCTTCATTGCGCCTCGTCCTCCATCACGTGATGGAACTGCATCAGGTAGAGCGCGGCGGTGCGGCGCGCGGTGTCCACGATGCGCCGCTCCGCGCGGCCGTCCTCGTCGCAGTCCAGCGCCAGCTCCACCGCCGCCAGCCAGCGCGCCAGATGGTGCTCGTCGTTCTGGCCATGGTATTCCAGGAAACGGAAGGCGTCCGGCGGCAGCGGCAGGCTGGCCTTGAGCAGCGGCAGCAGGGCCGGCACGATGCGCTGGCCGGTACCCTCGATGATGTAGATCGCGCCGAGCAGGCCGATGGGGTCGCGCGTGGCGGCCAGGCTGTGCAGGTAGGCGTTGAGCGCCTCGCCGCCGGGATTGCGGCGCAGCGCGTCGATGTCGTCCACCGGGCCGCCGGCGTTGCGGTAGTCCTGGAACAGGATCTTGAAGTCGTTCTGTTCCTCGCCCGCGTGCACGTCGATCAGCGCCGCCAGCGGCTGGTAGGCCTCGCTCAGCGAGGCCGCGCCCTCGCGCATCCACTTGCTGCCCTCGCGCACCTGCGGGATCCAGCTTTCCATCCAGGTCAGGTAGTCGGCGGTCTGGAAACGGCGCTCGCGCAGGCGCCGCACCACCGGCGTGCGCCAGACGCGCGAACGGTAGTCATGCCAGATCGAGGCCAGCTCGGTCAGCAGCTGGCCCAGGCCCTGCGGCGCGCTGTCGGGATCGTGCGGCGGCGCGATGGCATCGGCATCGGCGCTATGCGCGTCGTGCGCTTGCGCGGCCGCCGGGCTCGTGGACGCGACGGCCCGCGCGGGCTGTTCATGCACGGCCTCGGCCTCGAACAGCATGTACGCGGTCATGAAGCGGCCCGACTCGGGGATGTAGCACAGCAGCTGTTCGCCCGGCTTGATCTCGCGCGTTTCCAGGAACTCGGCCAGCATGATGAGGATGGACGCCGCGCCGGTGTTGCCGCGCCACGCCAGGTTGCTGAACCAGCGCTCGCGCGGAATGGCCAGGCCGGCCTTATCCAGCAGGTCGGCCACCACCGGGATGAATTTCTCGGACGAGTAATGGCACAGGAAGTGATCGATCTGGTCCGGATCCACCCAGCCGTCGCGCACCAGCTTGGCGTATTCATGGATGCCGATGTCGAACAGGTGCGGCAGCAGCCGGATGTCCTGGCGCAGCGACAGCGCGCCGTCGGCCTCGGCATCGGTCCAGGACGGGTAGTCCAGGTGCCCGCGCTGGCGGTCGGCCGACAGGCCCAGCTGCATGCAGACCGGATAGTCGCCCGAGAACGAGCGCTGGTGCACCCACTTGAGCCGCAGGCGCACGCCGCGCGAAATGCCCGGCAGCGCGCGGCCGGAATTGCCCAGCAGCAGCGCGCCGGCGCCGTCGGACAGCATCCAGCGCAGGAAGTGCGCATCGAAGTCGGCGTCATAGTCGCGCGCCGCGAAGCGCGAGCGCTTGAACAGGCGCGAGGGCAGCTCGCTGGCCACGGCCAGGGCGCTGGCGTGCCCGCCCATTTCCACGCCCTGCGCGGCCGCCTGGATGGCCGACACGCCGGCGGCGCAGATGCCGTGCACCGACAGGGTTTCCATCGGATGCGCGGCCATCTCGCCCTGGATCATGTTGGCGAAGCCCGGCATCAGCGCGTCGCCGCCTGACGAGCCGCTGGCCAGCATCGACACGTCGGCCAGCTCGGATTCGTTGCGCCGCAGGCAGTCGCGGATGGCGTTGGCGGCGAGCTGCGCATTGCTGAACACGGTCTCGCCTTCCGGCCCGATGGCGTAATGGCGCTGCTTGATGCCGTTCTCGGCCAGGATGCGCTGCTTGATGCGCCCCGAGATGCGGTTCAGCGGCGCGATGTAGCGGTCCATGTCGTCATTGGACACGGGCTCGCCCGGCATGAAATAGCCGGCGCTCTCCAGGTAGACACGATGAAACGCGATGGGCATGACGACCTCTGGTGATGTGCGTGGCGGCCTAGCGGATGTGCTCGGCCGCCATGCGGGAACGGGTACGGAAGCGCGAGCAGAACGCGCCCAGCACGAAAACGCGGAACATGTAGGGGACCAGGCCGCCTTCGTTCAGCGCGGCGGGCACCTGGTCGCGGTAACGGCCGTAGTGCAGCTCGGTCAGCTCGGCCCAGTGCGCGCGCGAATGCTCGTGATGCGCGGTGTGCAGGCCGATGTTGAACAGCAGCGGATTGAGCAGCCCCTCGAAATTGCGCGCATAGCTCAGCGCCGCGCCGCGTCCGGGACCGCCATCGGCGTGGGCGTGCTGCAGGTAATTGGTGGCCAGCAGCCAGTGCAGGCCGTGCAGCTGCGGCACGATCACGAACACCAGCGCCTTGGCCGGGTTCAGCGCCAGCAGCCCCGCCCACAGGCCCAGCCAGGCGCCGTACTGCGCCATGCAGTAGCGCCAGGCGCCGGGCCAGTGCCGGCGCAGCCGGCCCAGCCAGGTGAAGAACAGCGGATACAGCACCCAGACCGCCTGCGCCGGATGGATCAGGTAGCCCCACAGATGGTTGGTGTCGCCGCCGAAACGATAGGTGCGCGCCTTGTCGTCCGGACCGTGCTTGTAGCGATGGTGGTTGGCCACGTGCGCCGGATAGAACACGAAGGTGGGGTGTCCCTGCAGCAACGTGATCCAGAAGTCGGTGGCGCGGTTGGCCCAGCGCCCGCGCCACATGCGCAGGTGCGTGTGGTTGTGGTGGATCACGCCGATGCCCAGCGTGAGGAACAGCATCAGCGCATACAGCGGCCACCAGAAGCCGTAGATCCATTGCCAGGCCGCCAGCGCCGGCAGCGCGGCCAGATAGGCCAGGCTCTGCCAGTCGCGCCGGTTGCGCAGCGTGGGCAACGCAAAGCGCCGGCTACGCGCGTCCGCCAAGCGACTCTCGCTTCTGGTGAGCCTGCAGTTGGGCGGCGGCCGCGTCGGCCTTCAGCCGGGTGCGGAACAGCCGGTCCATGAAGGTGAACTGGAAACCGTAATTGCCGTTGTAGCAGGCATGATGCAGGTGGTGCCGGCGGCTGGCGGCGAACCAGTGCGCATAGGACACCTTGGGGAAGAAATCGTAGTTGGCGTGGCCGATGCAGTTGAAGAACAGGCTGAACAGCGGCACCGAGGCCAGCGACCAGAAGCTGAAGTCGTGCAGCATCATGGGCAGCATGATCACGTTGCCCAGCATCAGCGCCTCGATCGGATGGAAGCTGTAGGTCGAGAACGGCGTGGTCACCACCGAGCGGTGATGCGGCAGGTGAAAGCGCCGCAACGGCCGGGTATGCAGCAGGCGGTGGTTGACCCAGAAGTGCACGTCGTTCCAGGCCAGCAGGAACAGGATCTCCAGCGTGATCTTCTGCCAGCTGGCGTCCGGATCCAGATGCGCCCAGCCCAGCTGCAGCAGCCCCCAGGGAAAGACCATGCCGGTGCCGAACAACAGCACCGACACGCCGGACTGCGCCAGCTCGCGGCGCAGCTGGCCCGGCGCCAGCGGACGCGGATCCAGCGGGCGCCCGATGCCGAGCGCGGGCAGGATGTGATGCGTCAGCAGCCAGGTGGCCGCGCCGAACAGCAGGTAGATACCGCCGAAAAACAGCAGCCCCGCCAGCATGACCTGCCAGACGGACAAGGCTTGAAAAGCTTGGGCCATGGAATTTTTATTTCACCCGGAGAATGGCCGCATCATAAGCAATCCGTCAGCATCCGGGGGAGGCATGTATTACCAAATGAATCCGAAGCGGACAAAGCCTGCCGGACGCCCCATCCGCGCGGCCGGCAGGCGCCCGCGCCGCGCTCAACGCGGCGGAAACGCACGGTCCAGCTCGGCCACCGCCGCCTGCAGGCGGTCCGCCAGCACGGCGCTGGCCGCCGGCATGGGCGCGCGCAGCTCGTCGGTCAGCAGGCCCTGCCGCGCCAGCTGCGCCTTGACGGGCCCGGGATTGGGCTCGGCGAAGGCCAGCTGGATCATCGGCGCCAGCGCCAGGAACAGGGCGCGGGCCTGGTCCAGCCGCTGTTCGCGCACGGCGCGGTACAGCGCCACGAACAGGTCTGGCCGGATGTGCGCGGCGGCCGCGATGATGCCGGAGCCGCCCAGGCACAAGGTCGACAGCGTCTGCAAATCCTCGCCTGCCATCACTTGCAGCCGGCCGTCGGCGATCAGCGCCACGGTCTTTTCCAGCGAGCCGCCACAGTCCTTGATGGCCGCGATGTTCGGGTGCGCCGCCAGCTCCAACAGCGTGGCCGTGTCCAGCGTGGCGCCGGTGCGGTAGGGAATGTCGTACAGCGCCAGCGGGAAGCGCGAGGCGTCGGCCAGGCAGCGGAAATAGGCGGACGCGCCGGCCTGTCCGGGCCGCACGTAGTACGGCGCGGGCGCCAGGATGCCCGCCAGCGGCCGCGTGCCGAAGGCCGACAGGCGGCGCAGCACATGACCCTGGTGGTTGCCGGCCAGGCCCATCATCACGGGCAGGCCGTCGGCGACGTTCAGCACCGCGTCCAGCACGGCCAGCTGCTCGGCGTCATCCAGCGCCGCGGCCTCGCCGGTGCTGCCGCACACGACCAGGCCGTCAACGCCGGCCGCGGCGTAGTAACGCACCAGCCGGCGCAGCGCGCCGCCATCGACGGCGCCGCCCGAGAACGGCGTGACCAGGGGAATCCAGATGCCCTGGAACGGGGATGTTTGAGTCGGCATGAGAGAACACTCCTTCGGTATGGACCGTGGTTGGACCGTACAGAAGTGCTCGGGAATGCGCTGGGAGGTCGCGGGCGGCGCCATGCGCCGCCGGGAAGGCCGCTGTTCCGTCGCCCATCTGACGGAACAGCATGCTCCGGTCAGATGAGCGGCTGTTTTTTGGATTTCAGGCCGGCAGCAGCCAGCGCCACGCACAGGGCGCGGAACGGGGCAGCGGATTGAATGGCCTGGATCATCATGAATCGGAAAGCGCCGCGCGGCATGCGCGGATGCGGAAATCTACCGGGCGGCAGGCAGGCTGTCAACGGCGCCGGCCGCCCCCTGCGCAACGGACGCTCAGCGCAGGCTGGCCAGGAAGATCGCGCACAGCGCTTCCATGCCAGCCTGGTCGTCGGCGTCGAAACGGTCGGGCACCGGGCTGTCCACGTCCCACACGCCGATCAGCTCGCCATCACGAACCAGCGGCACCACGATCTCGGAACGCGAGGCCGCGTCGCAGGCGATGTGGCCGGGAAACGCGTGCACGTCCGCCACGCGCTGCGTGCGTCGCTGGCTGGCGGCCGCGCCGCACACGCCGCGATTCAGCGGAATGCGCACGCAGGCCGGCTTGCCCTGGAACGGGCCCAGCACCAGCTCGGTGCCGTCGTAGAGATAGAAGCCCGCCCAGTTCAGCTGCGGCAAGGCCTGGTAGACCAGCGCGCTCAGATTGGCGGCGTTGGCGATGCGGTCGTGTTCGCCTTCCAGCAGCGCGCGGGCCTGCGCGGCCAGCTCGGCGTACAGGGCGGGCTTGGAATCGGCGGAAATCGGGGCGGCTTCAAACATATGAGTAAATGTAACTGTACAGGCGCTTATCGATGCAAGTGATTTTAGGGCCCGCCAGCATAAAAGGGGCCGGCCCGCGCGCCTGTGTGACAATAGATTTTCGCCGGCGCCCGTGCCGGCGTCCCTTTCCCAACCCTTCTTGGTCAAGAAGCCCATCCATGGACAAGCCTTTCGAACCTGCGTTTTCCTTCTCGGAACGCGCCCAGCAGCTCACCAGTTCCGCCATCCGCGAGATCCTCAAGGTCACCGAGCGGCCCGAAGTCATTTCGTTCGCCGGCGGCCTGCCTGCGCCCGGCGGCTTCCCGGTAGAAGTGGTACGCGCTGCATTCGACAAGGTCCTGTCCACCAACGGCCGCGCCGCGCTGCAGTACGGCCCGACCGAAGGCTACGCGCCGCTGCGCAAGTGGGTCGCCGAAGACCTGACCCGCGCCGGCGCCGACGTGTCGCCCGACCAGGTCCTGATCGTGTCCGGCTCGCAGCAGGCGCTGGACCTGCTGGGCAAGGTGCTGATCGACAAGGACAGCAAGATCCTGGTCGAAGACCCCAGCTACCTGGGCGCGCTGCAATCGTTCAGCCTGTACCAGCCCAAGTACGTGCCGGTGCCCACCGATGACGGCGGCCTGATCCCCGAGGCCATCACCCCCGAGCTGGCCAGCGGCGCGCGCTTCCTCTATGCGCTGCCCAACTTCCAGAACCCCACCGGCCGCACGCTCAGCCTGGAACGCCGCATCGCGCTGGTCAAGCGCGCCGCCGAGCTGAACCTGACCATCATCGAAGACGATCCCTACGGCGAACTGCGCTACGCGGGCGAACCGCAGCCGGGCCTCTTGACGCTGGCCGCCGAATACGGCGCCAACGTCGTCCGCCTGGGCACGTTCTCGAAGGTGCTGGCCCCCGGCCTGCGCCTGGGCTTCATCGCCGCCGCGCGCCCCATCATCAACAAGCTGGTGCAAGCCAAGCAGGCAACCGACCTGCACACGCCCACGCTGACGCAGATGGCCGTGTATGAGATCGTCAAGGACGGCTTCCTGGAAGAGCACCTGCCCAACGTGCGCGAGATCTACCGCGCGCAGGGCAGCTGCATGCTGGACGCCATCCAGAAGGAATTCCCGGCCAGCGTGAGCTGGACCAAGCCGGAAGGCGGCATGTTCATCTGGGTCACGCTGCCCGAGCACATGGACAGCGCCAAACTGCTGGAGAAGGCCATCGCCCAGAACGTGGCCTTCGTGCCGGGCGCGCCGTTCTACAGCGGCGGCGGCCGTGCCAACACCCTGCGCCTGAGCTTCGCCACGGTGCCGGAAGACAAGATCCGCACGGGCATCGCCATCCTCGGCAAGCTTCTGAAAGAGGCTGTGTAAGGTAAGCCCACCTGCGGTATCGAAGTCACGGCCGGGCAGGATGCCCGGCCGTTGTTGTTTTATGCTGTCGGTTTTCCCCCTTCCTCAAGCCCGTGACAGTGAGCGCCTCGCCCCAATCCCCCGTCGACCTCAGCGACATCGTCTTCACCGACTGGGTCGAACGCTGGCTGCCCAAGTCCTGGCGTCCCTATGCCCGCCTGTGCCGGCTGGACCGGCCCATCGGCACCTGGCTGACGCTGCTGCCCTGTATCGCCGCGCTGGTCCAGGCCGCGGGCGGGCTGCCTGACCTGCAACGGCTGATCGTGTTCTCGCTGGGCGCGCTGCTGATGCGCGGCATCGGCTGCACGGTCAACGACATGTGCGACCGCGACTTCGACAAGCACGTCGAGCGCACGCGCTTTCGCCCCCTGACCAGCGGGCAGCTGAGCATGCGCCAGGCGGTGGCGTTCCTGATCGGCCAGCTGCTGGTCTGCGGCTCGCTGCTGTTCTTCCTGAACGACATGAGCCGCTGGCTGGCGGTGGCCGTGCTGCCCTTCGTCTTCGTCTATCCGCTGTGCAAGCGCGTGACCTATTGGCCGCAGGTGGTGCTGGGCATCTGCTTCAACTGGGGCATGCTGATGGCCTGGTCCGACACGCAGAACCACGTGCCGCTGGCCGCCGTGGCGATGTGGCTGGGCGCGGTGCTGTGGCAGGTCGGCTACGACAGCATCTACGCCTATGTGGACGTGCGCGACGACCGCAGCCTGGGCCTGCATTCCACCGCCATGCGTTTCGGCGACCAGGGCAAGCTGTGGATCGGCGGCTTCTACCTGGCCACCGTCGTGCTGTGGGCCTGGGGAGGCTACGCCATCGGCATGTCCTGGGCTTACTACGTAGGCATCGCCGCCGTGGCCCTGCACCTGGCCTGGCAGCTCAAGGTCTTCGACATCCAGCACCCTGCCCGCAACTTCCGCCTGTTCCGCGCCAACCTGTGGCTGGGCGCGCTGTTGATCGCGGCCGCGCTGGCGGGCACCTTGATCCGCTGAGCAATCAGCCATCGTCTGAAATCGCGGCCGGCTTTGCGCCGGGCACATTGCCCGGCGCCTCGCGCCGCGCGATGATGAAAGCTCCTTCGATCATCCAGGAGTTTTCCGTATGCGTGCCCTGTTCCCTACGCTCATGACGGCCGCCGCCTTTGCCCTGCTGGCCACGAGTTCCGCCCAGGCAGCCGACTGCTCGGCCGCGCGCGGCTGCGCCGCCAAGTTCTGCCAGATCGAAAACGACATCGCGCAGGCCCAGGCGCACGGCAACAGCCGCCAGGAAGCCGGCCTGCGCCGCGCGCTGGCCGAAGCCAAGGCGCACTGCACCGATAGCCGCCTGCAGAACCAGCGCGAAGCCGACGTGCGCGAGAAACAGAACAAGGTCGCCGAACGCGAAGGCGAACTCAAGCAGGCTCGCGCCAAGGGCAAGCAGGAAAAGATCGACAAGGCTCAGCGCAAGCTGGACGAGGCGCGCGCCGAGTACGACGCCGCGCTGGCCGACCTGAACCGCTGAACCCGACTGCGCGCAGCGCTTGGCGCCGACCGGTATTGCCGG